>JAEYXO010000008.1 GCA_023431245.1 Pseudomonadota bacterium
GTAGTAGCAGGCATGCTGCCAGCTGATCCAGCGATGGGGGATGCCGTGGGTATCCAGCGTCAGGATCAGCGGGAACAGGCGGACCGCGGCCGGGTCACTCAATGTCGGATAATCGCCATCCATTGCGTGCACTATTCATCCTCGAATGAAGCGTGGACAGATACTGCCTGAAAATTTACCAGATTTCTGAATATTTGGAAGTTTTCGGCATCCGGCTGGCCGTCAACCCGCGTCCGGGGTATACTCCGCCAGCGTGATTTTTACTGATTTTCCTGCCACTTCCGCTTTTGTCGCCGGCCCTGTTGCTGTCCCTGCCCTGCGGCAAACCGCACGATGATGCGGAAATCATCCCTGGCCAGACCTGACTTGCCGTAGCACCATGTCCTTCGCTGATCTCAAACTGATACCGGAACTCCAGCGCGCCGTCGCTGATGAGGGCTATACCGAACCGACTCCGATCCAGGCCAAGGCCATCCCGGCCGTGCTGGAACGCCGCGACATCATGGGTTGCGCCCAGACCGGCACCAGCAAGACGGCCGGGTTCACTCTGCCACTGCTGCATTTGCTGTCCCCCTACGCCAACTCCAGCCCCTCGCCGGCCCGCCACCCGGTGCGCGCGCTGATACTGACGCCAACCCGGGAACTGGCGGCCCAGGTCAGCGACAGCGTCAAGACCTATGGCAAACACCTCAAGCTGCGCTCCACCGTGGTCTACGGCGGCGTCGACATGCCGCCGCAGACCAAGGCGCTGCGCGAAGGCGTGGAAATCCTGGTCGCCACGCCGGGGCGGCTGCTCGACCACGTGCAGCAGAAAAGCGTGGCGCTCGGCCAGGTCGAGATCCTTGTCCTCGACGAAGCCGACCGCATGCTCGACATGGGCTTCCTGCCCGACATCCGGCGCATACTCGCGCTGCTGCCCACGCAGCGGCAAAGCCTGCTGTTTTCTGCCACCTTCTCGGACGACATCAAGAAGCTGGCCAACCAGATGCTGCGCAGCCCGACGCTGATCGAAGTGGCACGGCGCAACGCCCCGGCAGATCTCGTCGACCACCAGGTCTACGACGTGCAGGCCCCGCGCAAGCGCGCCCTGCTGGCCCACCTGATCCGTTCCCGCGACATGAAGCAGGTGCTGGTTTTCGTGCGCATGAAACGCGACTGCAACAAGCTGGCGCGCGAACTGGTGCGGGACGGCATCAACGCCACCGCGATCCACAGCGACCGCACGCAGGCGGAACGGGAGCAGGCACTTTCGGATTTCAAGGAGGGGCGCGCCACCGCGCTGGTCGCGACCGATATCGCCGCCCGCGGCATCGACATCGCCGAACTTCCCTTCGTCATCAACTACGAACTGCCCTACACGCCCGAGGACTATGTCCATCGCATAGGCCGCACGGGGCGCGCCGGCATGACCGGCGAGGCCATTTCTCTGGTCAGCCCGGACGAAAACCGGCTGCTGGTTGAAATCGAAAAACTGCTGAAACGCTCGATACCGCGCAAGTCCGCCGAAGAGACCGAGCCCGATCGCGGGCGGGAACGCCGGCCACGGCGCGAATCGCGTGACGAATCACACACCCCGGAACCGGCGCCGCGCCACGCGCACCGTCCGCCGGCGCAAGCCAGGGTCAGCAGCGACGGCTTCGATTTCAGCAAGCCCTACCAGCCGTCCGAATCCGCTGCCGGCCGGCCGCCGGCCGCGGAGAAGCCTGCTTCCATCCGTCCGCGCAGCAACCGGCCGACCGCCGCGCTGCTCGGCGGCCTGCCCGTCCGGGACAAGAAATGACCGCCATGTCCGGACCCGGCCGCTGATTCCGTGGAATCGCTGTCGGCCGCGGAACTGCTGTACTTCTGCTTCATCATTTTCATTTCCTACGCGATCCGCGGCAGCTCGGGATTCGGCGGTGTCACGGTACCGCTGCTGACCTGGATCCTGTCGCTGAAAACCGTCGCGCCGCTGGTCACCTTCCTCGGCCTGATCTCGTCCGCCGCGATCCTGCGCAGCGACTGGCGCCACGTCGCCTGGAAAGACCTGCGGCGCATCCTTCCCGCCACGGCCGCCGGCGTCGCCATCGGCGCCTATTTTTTCAAGGTGCTTGATGCCATCACGCTGGCACGTCTGCTGGGCGGGGTCGTGCTGGCCTATGGCTGCTACGCACTGCTGGCGACCTGGAGGCCGCAGCGTTCAAACCGGCTACCGATGTCCATCATCACGCCTGTCGCCGGCACCATCGCCGGGTTCGTCGGCACCCTCTTCGGGTCGATGGCCGGCATGTTCTACGCCATGTATCTCGACATGCTGCGCCACAGCCGTGACGTCTTCCGCGCCACGGCCGCCGCCGCCCTGTTCGCACTGGGCGTGCTGCGCGGCGGCGCCTATGTCATCACCGGCGAATTCACCCGCGAGGTCATGATCACCTGTGCGGCGGCGCTGCCGATGATGGCGATCGGCATCTGGGCCGGCGGGCGCATCCATGCCAACCTCAACGACAACGCCTTCCGGCGGCTGGTTGCGGTGATACTGATCCTCAGCGGCCTGCCCCTGCTGCTGCGCTGAAACAGCCATTCCCGCAGCGACTATAATCGCCGCTTCTTTTGATACGGACATCATCATGAAAATTCGGCTCCTCGCTCCTGCGGAATTGCAGCAGGCCCTGCATGACGGCCGCGAAATCGCGCTGCTTGACGTTCGTGAAGACGGTGAATTCGGGGAGGACCATCTCCTGTTTGCGACCCCTCTGCCGTACAGCCGGCTGGAGCTTGGCATCGGCCCCCTGGTGCCGCGCCGGACCGCGCGCATCGTGCTCTGCGATGACGGCGCCTCCGGCGTCGCGCAACGCGCTGCGGCGCGGCTCGCCGGGCTCGGCTACACCGACCTTTCCGTGCTGGACGGCGGCACGCGCGGCTGGAAGGCCGCCGGTTATGTCCTGTTCAAGGGGGTCAACGTGCCCAGCAAGCTGTTCGGCGAACTGGTGGAGCACGCCTACAACACGCCGCGCATCACCGCCCGGGATCTGCTGAAAATGCGCGAAACCGGCGAGGACTTTGCACTCTTCGACGGACGCCCGGTGCATGAACACCACAAGATGACGATCCCGGGCAGCACCTGCTGCCCCAATGCCGAGCTGCCGTACCGCGTCGCCAGCATGGTGAAGAACCCGAAAACCAAGATCATCGTCAACTGTGCCGGGCGCACACGCTCCATCCTCGGTGCGCAGACGCTGATCAATTTCGGCATTCCCAACCCGGTGTACGCTCTGGAAAACGGCACCCAGGGCTGGTACCTGTCCGACCTGCAACTGGAATACGGGTCTGCGCTGCAGTACCCCGAGCAGCTTGATACCGCGGCGCTGCCCGCCCAGCAGCAGGCTGCGCAATCGCTGATGAAACGCTTCGATGTCAGGACCGTCACCGCGGACAAGGTGTCGGACTGGCTGAAGGACGACAGCCGCACCACCTACCTCTGCGACGTGCGCACTCCCGAGGAATTCGCCGCGGGCTCCATCACCGGCGCGCAGCACACGCCGGGCGGCCAGCTGATCCAGGCCACCGACCAGTGGGTCGGCGTGCGCAATGCCCGCATCGTGCTGATCGACGGCGGCGACATGGTCCGTGCGCCCGTGGTCGCCAGCTGGCTGGTGCAGCTCGGCTGCGATGCCTGCGTGCTGGAGGGTGGCATCAGGTCGGGCCTCGGCGCCGCGCCGGCCAGATCTCCCGCCCTGCCCGTGCTGCCGCCGGTCAGCGCCGCCGAACTCAAATCCATGCTCGACAGCGGATCATGCACCGCGTTCGATGTCGGCCCGAGCATGGCCTACCGCAAGGCGCACATCCCGGGCAGCCGCTGGAGCATCCGCACCCGCATCGCGCGGGACGCCGCGGGCCTGCGGACACCGGTCATACTGATAGCCGAGGATGCCGGCATCGCAGCCCTCGCCGCAACCGAACTCATCGACGCCGGCATCAGTGACCTGCGCCTGTTCGAAGGCGGTGCTGCCGCCTGGAGCCGTGCGGGACTGGCCACCGCATCGTCTGCGGATGTTCCGGCCGACCGCGAGTGCATCGACTACCTGTTCTTCGTGCATGACCGCCATGCCGGCAACCGCGAAGCCATGAAGCAGTACCTTGCCTGGGAAACGGGCTTGATGGCGCAACTCGGGGAGCAGGACAAATCGGTGTTCCGTCTGCCGGCGCATTGAGCAGGTGACGATCTGGGTGGACGCCGATGCCTGCCCCGGCGCGATCAGGGACATCCTTTATCGTGCCGCCGAACGCGCCGGCATGCCGCTGGTGCTGGTAGCCAACCGCGCGCTGAAAATTCCCCGCTCCCCCTGGGTCAGCATGATCCAGGTACCCCGCGGCTTTGACGCGGCCGATCAGCACATCGTCGCACGGGTGGCCGCCGGCGACCTCGTCATCACCGCCGACATACCGCTGGCCGCCGCGGTGGTCGGCAGGGATGCCTCTGCGCTGAATCCGCGCGGCGAACTCTATACCCGGGACAACGTGCAGGGCCTGCTCGACATGCGAAACTTCATGGACAGCCTGCGCAGCAGCGGTGTGGAAACCGGCGGTCCGCGGGCGCTGGACAGCGGCGACCGCCAGTTTTTTGCCAGCCGCCTGGAGCGCTGGCTCTCAAACCGCGCAGGGCCTTAAGACCGCGGCAGCCTGCGGACAATGCGCGGGAAAACCCCGCGCGGGGTTATTTGCGCAGCCCGAGGGTTACCGCCAGCGCCTCGACATCTTCCGCATACTCCGTCACCGCGGCCACGGTTTTTGCCGAATCCAGATAGTTCCACGACCACAGATTGGCTTCGAGGTCCTTTTTCCATTCATCCTGCGCGGCAAGCTGCGCGTAACGCGCCTCCCAGTATTTCACCGCGGCCGCATCCGTGCCTTTCGGCGCAATCACCGCGCGGAAATTGGTCATCGTGCCCTTGATGCCTTGCTCGGCCCAGGTCGGCACCTCGGCCAGGACTCCCCCCAGGCGCTGCGGCGACGACACCGAAATGGTGCGCATCTGCCCGTTGCGCACAAGCTGCACCACGGCCGATGCAGCCGTCGACACGGCATCCACATGGCCGCCGAGCAGTGCGGTGACCGAATCCGCGCTGCCCTTGAATGCGACAAAACGCACGCGCCGCGGGTCTATGCCGACACGCTGCAGCGCCAGCGCCGCCGACAGGTGGTTGGCCCCGCCGATAGAGGTCGACACGCCGATCACCACCGAAGCCGGATCCTTCTGCAACCGCGCCACCAGGTCGCGTCCGCTGGCCAGCGGCGAATCCGCGCGCACCGACAGCGCGAAGTACTCGTCAAACAGCGTCGCAATCCAGGCAAAATCGCCATGGGCATACGGACTCTTGCCCAGCGCGCGGCTGATCAGCACGTTCAGGTTGCCGATCATCTGGTAATGCCCGTTTCCGGCATGCTGGTTCAGGTAAGTCCATGCGATCAGATTGCCGCCGCCGGGCTTGTTGACGACGGACAGGGGGCCTTCATAAATGCGCTGCGCCTGCCACAGCCGCTGGATCAGCCGCGCCGTCTTGTCCGGCGCCGCGCCGGGCGCCGTGCCGACGATGATTTCCACATTGCGCTCCGGCTTCCATGCCGCCTGCTGCGCCGGCGCGCCTGCCGGCAGGCAGAGCGCCAGGAAGCAGGCAAAACAGCGTCCGTATTTGCCCAGCATGCCAGTCTCCTCCATCGTTTTGTTGTCGAAACCGCTCCAGCACCGCGCTGAATATACCAAAGCCCGGGGCGGCGGCTTTGCCGGTGTTAGGATTGCGCTTTTCCGAAAATAAAATGACACGCAAAAAACGCATTGATGAAACTGCCGCGCGCGCGGCTTTCGAGCAGGCGCTTGCCAGCCACGAACAGGATTTCGGCCGGTTCTTTCTCGCACGCCTGTTCGGACTGGAACTGTCCTACACCGGAGAAACCTGCCGCATCGATTTTGATCTCAAGGATTTCATGTTCAACCCGCAGGGGGGGCTGCACGGCGGCATCAGCGCCTTCGTGCTCGACATCTCGATGGGCCACCTGCTCCACCGCAGCAGCGGCGCGGGAACAACGCTCGAAATGAAGGTGCAGTACCTGAAAGCCGCACGCGCGGGCCGCCTGACCTGCACCGCCAGGTTCATCCGCCAGGGCCGCAGCATCTCCTTCCTCCGTTCCGAACTGGTGGACGAACAGGGCGAACTGATCGCCTACGCGACGTCGACCTGGAAATCGCTGAAATCCCAGGCGCCGGCTGCACCCGCCTGAACCGATGGCGCTGCGGCTGGTGCTCGACACCAATGTCTGGCTCGACTGGCTGGTGTTCGACGATCCCGGGGTTTTGCCGCTGAAGCTTGCCGTAAAAACCGGCACGGCCTGCGTGTTCATCAATGCCGCATGCCTCGACGAACTGGAACGTGTCCTCGCCTATCCGCTGCTGAAAAATCCGCTGGACGAGGCGCAACGGGCGGCCTGCATCGAGGCCTGCCGCGCCTGTTCCCGGCTTGCGGAAGTCGAACCCGCGCCCTCCTTGCCCAGATGCGCGGATCCCGATGACCAGAAATTCCTCGAACTCGCCGCCGGCATTGGCGCCGACTGCCTGCTCAGCAGGGATCTGGCACTGCTCGCGATGAGGCAAAAACGCGGCCTTCCGTTCCACATCATGACTCCCCGTGAATTTTCCATGCGCAGCGGCGTAGAATTCCCCGGGCAGCACCGATAAACGATAACCGCCTTATACGGAGGAGCACCATGGAAGTTGTGCCGCTGGGGCCGGGATTTGCCGCCGAAATCCGCGGCGTTTCCATGTCCGAAGTCGCAGCCCGCGACGATGCCTATCGCGCCGTGCGCGCGGCATTCGAGGAACATTCCGTGCTGGTGTTCCGCGGCCAGCCGGTCAGTGATGACCTGCAGGTTGCCTACTCCCGCCGCTTCGGCCCGCTCGAAATCGCCAAGGCGGCGTCCCGCGGTGAAGGCACGCCATTCAGCATCCTGACCAACGTCGAGCCTGACGGGTCGCTGGTGCCGCCGGGCCACAAGGAGGAACTGCGCGCCCGCGCCAACCAGCTGTGGCATACCGACAGCTGCTTCAAGATTCCGCCGGCCCTGGCTTCCGTGCTCTCCGGCCGGACGGTGGCCGCCACCGGCGGCGAAACCGAATTCACCTCCATGCGGCTTGCCTGGGAACGGCTGCCCGTGGACCTGCGCAAACGCCTGGACAACGCGTACGCCTGGCATGACTATGCGCACTCCCGCGGCAAGATCGCCCCCCATCTCGCCTCGGAGCGCGAGCGCTCGACGATGCCTGCGGTGTGCTGGCGCATGCGCTGGCGCAACCCGGTGAACGGCCGCGACGCGCTGTACATCGCATCACACACCTGCGGCATTGAAGGCATGGATACCGCGGAGGCCCTGCAGCTGATCGACGAGCTGACCGCGCTGGCAACCCGCCCCGAACATGTCTACCAGCATCACTGGCGCAACGGCGATGTCGTGATGTGGGACAACCGCGCAACGCTGCATCGCGGCCGCCCCTGGCCGCTCGACGAGCCGCGCTACATGATCCGCACC
The DNA here is from genome assembly GCA_023431245.1 of Pseudomonadota bacterium. Classification (GTDB taxonomy): domain Bacteria; phylum Pseudomonadota; class Gammaproteobacteria; order Burkholderiales; family SG8-41. Next base: position 7,558 of record JAEYXO010000008.1, read on the forward strand.
ACCATTTCCGCCACTGACGCCGACGGCCTTGCGGCCATGTGGCCGCAGCGCAGCGCGGCATGAAAAAAGCCGCGCAAAAGCGCGGCCTTTTCCTTCGCGGCAACAGCGGCCATCAGCCGCCCTTGATGCCGACCGCACGAACGACCTTGCCCCATTTGGCATATTCGCTGTGAAGGAACTTGCCAAACTGCTCGGGAGTCGAGGGCGCAGCATCGGTGCCGGCGCGCCGGAATCCGTCCACCAGATCCGCTGATTTGAGCAGCGTGGTGGTTTCACGGTTCAACAGGTCAATGATGGCCTTTGGCGTGCCTTTGGGAACCGCCATGCCCATCCAGAACGTGGCCTCGTAACCGGGAACGCCGGCCTCGGCTATGCTCGGCACGTCCGGCATCTGTTCGGAACGTTTGGCGGTGGTCACCGCAAGCGGCAGCAGGCGGCCCGATTTATGGTGCTGCAGGGCGATCGCGATGCCCGGGAAACCGATCTTCACCTGCCCGCCGAGCACATCAGCGATGGCCGCCCCGCTGCCTTTGTAGGAAATGTGCGTGATTTTGATGTCGGCCATCGACATGAACAATTCGCCGAACAGATGCTGGCCGCCGCCGGTGCCCGACGAGGCCCAGTCCAGCTTTCCCGGCTGGCTTCTTGCCAGCGCGATCAGCTCCTTGACCGATTTCGCGGGCAGCGAGGGATGCACCACCAGCACGTTCGGCGCCGAACCGAACTGCGTCACCGGCACGAAATCCTTCAGCGGGTCATACGACAGCTTGCTGTAGACATGCGGGCTGACGACAAACGGGGTGGCGACCTGCAGGATCGTATAGCCGTCAGGCTCCGCCTTGGCCGCCACGGCCGCCCCCAGCGCGCCGCCCTGGCCCGGCCTGTTGTCGACCACGAACTGCTGTCCGAGACGCTCGGCGAGTTTTGCCGACGCCAGGCGCGTCGGCACATCAGTGGCACCGCCTGCCGCAAACGGAATGATCATGCGCACCGGCCGTTGCGGATAGTTCTGTGCTGCGGCAGGCATTGCCATGGCGACGGCCAGTGCCGTGATGCCCGTGGAAAACACGATATTTTTCATCTACTCCTCCAATGCTGTTTGCTTTGTTGTGGTGGATTGTTTCCCGGTGCATGGTAACAACGGTTTGGCCAGCAGCCAAAAGAAAACGCCGCGCAAGGCGGCGTTTTTACGGGTTTAATGCTGCACCGCAAAATCAGTCAATTGCCGCACCGCTGGCCTTAACCACCTTGGCCCACTTCGCCGATTCGACTTTCAGGAACTCAAAGAATTTCTCCGGGCTGTCCTGCCAGGCCGGCTCCTGGCCGACAGCCTGCAGGGCACGGCCCATTTCAGGCGTTTTCAGCACGCTGAGCAGATCGGCATGGAGCTTCATCTGGATGTCCCGGGGCAGTCCCTTCGGCCCGGACACACCGAACCAGGCAACCAATTCATAACCCTTCACCCCGGCTTCGGCAATGGTCGGCACGTCAGGTAATTCCGGCGACCGCTTGCTGCCCGTCACACCCAGCGGGCGCAGCCTGCCACTTTTGATGTGGGGCAGCATCCCGGCGATCCCCGGAAACGCCAGCTGCACCTGGCCGCCGAGCAGGTCGGCAGTCACCGGCCCGCTGCCGCGATAGGGAATATGGGTGATCTTGATGCCGGCCATGTTTGCGAACAGGGCGCCGGTCAGATGCTGGGTGCTGCCGTTGCCCGAGGAGGCGTAATCGATCTGGCCGGGACGCGCCTTGGCCAGGGCAATCAGCTCCTTGACCGATTTCGCCGGCAGCGAAGGATGCACCACCATGACGTTGGGCGCGCTGGTGATCTGGGTCACCGGCGTGAAATCGTTCAGCGAGTCGTACGCCAGCTTCTTATGCAGTGCGGCGCTGACAAAATGCGTGTTGCTGATCATGAACACCGTGTAACCGTCGGGCGCCGCCTTGGCCGCAAGATCCGCACCGATGGTGGAACCCGCGCCCGGACGGTTCTCGACGACGACCTGCTGACGCAGCACTTCGGCCAGTTTCTGCGTCACGATGCGGCCCGGCACGTCAGCGGCGCCGCCCGCCGAAAACGGAATGATCATGCGCACCGGTTTTGCCGGATATCCCTGGGCCGATACCGGCAGCGCAAAGACAGCCGCGGCCGCGAATGTCAGGGCGATAATATAAGTATTTGATTTCAAACGGATTTCTCCTTTTTCACCAATAAAAACCTGGGGCGAAATGATACCACCGCATACTTGCTCTCCAAGATTTTCCGGCGGCAATGCCGGCGATTTCGCGAACAGCGAATTTCATCCGGGTTGCCCGCACGACAATGGCCGTCCCGCCATCAGTCTGCGCAACGAGCTGACCGCCCTCAACGCACCGCGCGGCTCCGCACCCGGCACCTGGAACGTTATGCGCATCCCCGCCTGCCGCTGTCCGGCCACCGTTTGGGAAGGCCTCGACATGCATGGAATAATCGGCCTGCCATGCTCAGCCTCCGCCATCTGCACAAGGTTTACCGGGAACCGGATGTCCGTACTGTCCTGCAGGACGTCAACCTCGAACTGCATCCGGGCGAATACATTGCCATTGTCGGCGAATCCGGATCGGGCAAGTCCACGCTGCTCAACCTCGTCGCCGGACTTGAACTGCCCGACTCCGGCCATATCCTGCTTGACGGTCAGGACCTGAGCACGCTGGACGACAGTGCACGAACCCGCCTGCGCCGCAGCCGCATGGGTTTCGTATTCCAGGCCTACCTGCTGCTGCCCCACCTCACCGTGCTCGACAACGCCGCGCTGTCGCTGAAACTCAACGGCGTCGCCCACCGCGAGTCCCAGCAGCGCGCGCAGGCCATGCTGGACGCGGTCGGTCTCACCGGGCTGGCGCACCGTTTCCCGGGCACGCTGTCCGGCGGTGAATCGCAGCGTGTCGCCATTGCCCGTGCACTCGCGCATCGCCCGCAGGTCGTGCTTGCCGATGAACCGACGGGCAATCTCGACTCCGGCAGCGCGCAGCAGGTGTTGACCCTGCTGCGCGAGCAGATCGTGTCATGCAACAGCATCGGCATCCTGGTCACGCACTCCATGGCGGCCGCCGCATCCGCAGACCGCAGCTACCGTCTGGACGGCGGCGTCCTCCGTCCCGAATGATCCGCGCCGCCTGGCAGGCACTGGTCGGCGGGCCGCTGCGCGCCGCCCCCGGACGCAGCCTGCTCGCCGTGCTGGCCATCGCCGGCGGCGTTGCGCTGGGTTTTTCGGTGCACCTGATCAATGCCAGTGCGAACGCCGAATTCCGCAGGGCCGCGTTGCAGCTGGCCGGCGAAGCCGACCTCGTCATCCGCGGCCCACGCCAGGGATTCGATGAAATGCTGTTCCCGCGCGTCGCCGGCCATCCCGGCATTGCCGTTGCCAGCCCCGCGCTGGAATTCCAGGCCTCCCTCAGCGCCGGCGCGCCGGCGCTGAAAATCATCGGCATCGACAGCTTGCGCGCTCGTGAACTGCAGCCGGGGCTGTTTGCCGGAGAAGCACTGCCGGCCATTGATCTCTTCGATCCCGACAACATCCTGCTCTCGGCGGCGGCGGCCCGGTCCCTCGGTGCCGCCACCGGTGACCGCCTGGCTTTCCAGTCCGGCACCGAAACCGTCAGCCTGCGTGTCGCCGCAATCCTGCCGGATGGCGCCTATCGCCAGCCGCTGGGCATCATGGACATCGCCGCCGCGCAGTGGCGCTTCGGGATGACCGGCACACTGCATCGCATCGATGTCCGCGGCGACGCGGCAGCCGACCTGCCGGCAGTGCAGCAGTCGCTGCAAAACCTGCTGCCGGCCGGCGTCCACGCCCTGTCACCGGACGCGGAGAACCTGCGCAGCGCGGCACTGACCCGGGCCTACCGGACC
>JAEYXO010000009.1 GCA_023431245.1 Pseudomonadota bacterium
GTCTGGCCGGACAGGTCGTGGGTGCGTATCTCGTAACCCCGGTCCCGGTAGAAGCGGTAACGCTCGCGTGCCGATGCGCGATCATCGTCACCGGTGCTGACGATCTCCGCCAGGCGCCTGTAGCGGCTGAAGGACGCCGGGTGCCGGTCATGCAGGTTGATCAGCAGTTCGTCGTGCAGGTGCAGGTCTCCGCCGCCGTCGATCAGCACCGGGGTGACCGCGGCCAGCGGATCATCGGGAGCGCAGTGCGGCAGGAAGCCGGTGGCCGGAACCGCCCACAGCATGCGGTCGAGTTTCCCCGCCAGTTCGCGGTCCGGACAATAGACGGTGACGCGCAGGCCCTGGCTGCGTGCCTTGGCGACCAGCCTGCACGCGGTATGCAGGCGGTCGGCGGCCTGGGTGTAGAAATCGATCTGCGTCATCGCGGGCGGCCGCGGCCGTTCAGCGCTTGCCGGCGCGGGCGATCAGGAACTGCGTCAGCAGGGGCACCGGGCGCCCGGTGGAACCCTTGTCCTTGCCGGATTTCCAGGCGGTGCCGGCGACGTCAAGGTGCGCCCATTTGTACTTCTTCGTGAACCGCGACAGGAAGCAGGCGGCGGTCACCGCACCGGCGGGGCGGCCGCCGATGTTGGCGAAATCGGCGAAATTGCTGTTCAGCTGCTCCTGGTATTCGTCATGCAGCGGCAGTTGCCAGGCGCGGTCGCCGGCCGACTCGCCGGCCGCGAGCACTTCGCGCGCCAGCGCATCGTCGTTGGCGAACAATCCGCTGACGACATGACCCAGCGCGATCACGCAGGCTCCGGTCAGGGTCGCGATGTCGATCACGGCGGCGGGTTCGTAGCGCTCGGCATAGGTCAGCGCGTCGCAGAGGATCAGCCGGCCCTCGGCGTCGGTGTTGAGGATTTCCACGGTCTGGCCGGACATGCTGGTGACGATGTCGCCGGGCTTGGTGGCACGGCCTCCGGGCATGTTTTCGGTGGCCGGGATGATGCCGATCACATTGACCGGCAGTTTCATCTCGGCAACGGCCTTCAGCGTGCCGAGCACGCTGCCGGCACCGCTCATGTCGAATTTCATCTCGTCCATTTCCGGCGCCGGCTTCAGCGAGATGCCGCCGGTGTCGAAGGTGACGCCCTTGCCGACCAGCACGACCGGCTTCCCGGACTTCGGGCCCGCGCGGTACTCGAGCACGATCAGTTTCGGCGGCTGGCTGCTGCCGGCGGCAACCGACAGCAGGGTGTTCATGCCGAGTTTCGCCATGTCGGCGCGCTCGAGCACCTGGACTTTCATGCGGTAGTGCTTCGCCAGTTCGCGTGCCCGGTCGGCGAGGTGGGACGGCGTGCAGACATTTCCGGGAAGGTTGCCAAGGTCGCGGGCGAGGCCGATGCCGTGCGCCAGCGCGAGGCCGCGGGCGAGGCCGCGGGCGGCGACTTTTGCGTCTTTCGGCGACTTGACCGACAGCACCACGCGGCGCAGTGCGGGGGCGTCCTTGGCCGGCTTGCTTTTCATCTGTTCGAAACGGTACACCGCGACGCGTGCGGCGCAGGCCGCCTGCATCATCCGCCACTCGATGTCACGGCGGCCGGCGGCGAGTTCGGTGAGGTGCAACTCGGCATCGGTGGTGCCGGTGCCGGCGAGCGCAGCGACCGCCGACGATATTGCGCGTGTGAACTGCTTGTCCCCGAACTCGTCCTGCGGGCCGAGCCCGACCAGCAGGACCCGGGCACTGGCGAGACCGGGCACATCGTGCAGCAGCAGCGTGCTGCCGATGCGGCCTTCCATGTCGCCGCGTTCCAGCAGGCGTTTGAGATAACCCTTGGCGGCGCGGTCGAGCACATTCGCGGCATCGCTCGGTTTTCTGCCGGCGTACACGCCGACCACGGTACAGCCGCTCGCATTGCGGCCCGGTATGAGGGGTTTTATGCTAAATTCCACGCGTCAACTCCTGTAAGCATTGCGGGCTTGTCAGTTAACAGTCTGATCAGTCTGATGGATGGTCGCAGCAGTGCGGATCCGGCGGTCATGCCTGCGCTGGTGCCCGGCGCGGTGACCGGCGTGCAGGCTGGGCAACACACCGGCGTACGACATCGTTGATTGATTATCTGCGCGTTCCCCTCAAAAAGCAAAATGCCGGGATGATTTTCCGCCAGGCCTTGCTCCGCGAACTGGCGACCTCGGCCACCGCGATTTTCCTCGTGCTGCTGGGGATATCCGTCACCACCCAGCTGGTGCGCCTTCTCGGGCAGGCTGCCAGCGGGATGATCACCTCGACCGGTGTTGTCGCGCTGCTCGGGTTCACCCTCGTCGGCTATCTGCCGATCCTGCTTTCGGTGACGCTGTTCATCGCGGTGCTGATGACGCTCACGCGCAGTTACCGTGATTCGGAAATGGTGGTGTGGTTCTCCTGCGGACAGGGGCTGTCGCGCTGGATCGGCCCGGTGCTGGCGTTCGCCGCCCCCCTGGTGCTGACCATCGGACTGCTGTCCCTGCTGCTGGCCCCCTGGGCGGTCGAGCGGGCCGAGGAATTCCGCCGGCAGATGGACAGCCGCGATGACGTGGCCCAGGTCACCCCGGGCGTGTTTCACGAATCGCGGCGGGCCGACCGGGTTTACCTGGTCGAAGAGATTCCCGGCAAGAGCAACCTGGTGGCCAACGTGTTTGTCAGTTCCACCCAGAACGGCAAGGAGGGCGTGATGGTCGCGCAGAGCGGGTTCCAGGAAACCGCCCCCAATGGCGACCGTTTCCTGGTGCTGCTGAACGGCAGGCGTTACGAGGGCGAGCCCGGATCACCTGAATACAGGATCTTCGAATTCGGGCGTTACGCGATGCGCATCGAGTCGGGGGAGGCCGTGGCGAGGGCGCCCACCACCAAGACGCTGTCGACGCTGGACCTGCTGCGTGATCCGGTGCCGCGCAACCTGGGGGAGCTGTCCTGGCGCATCGGCCTGCCGGCGAGCGCGCTGTTGCTGAGCCTGCTTGCGATCCCGCTGTCCTTCGTCAATCCCCGCGCCGGCCGTTCGATGAACATCGTGCTGGCGATACTGGCTTACATGGTCTACAGCAACCTGCTGTCGATCATGCAGGCGTCCATCGCCCAGTCCAGGGTGGACGTGGTCACCGGCATGTGGGGCGTGCATGCCGCGATGCTGCTGCTCCTGCTGGGCATGTTCTACCGGCGGCTTACGGTATTCTCGCTGTGGCGGTTTTTCCGGTGAGGATCCTCCGCAATTACATCGCGCGGGAGATTGCGGCTTCAACCCTGCTCGTTTTTGTCGCGCTGCTGCTGCTGTTCGCGTTTTTTGACCTGGTCGAGCAGATGAAGGATCTGGGCCGGGGTGCCTACCAGTTGCGGCACATCCTGCTCCATGTCCTGCTCTCGGCGCCCAACCATGTTTACGAACTGTTTCCGATCGCGGCGCTGATCGGCACATTGTTTGCGGTCGCGCAGTTCGTTGCCAGTTCGGAATACACCGTGATGCGCGCTTCGGGCGTTTCGCTGGCGCGGATGACCGGGGTTCTGGCGCTGGTTGGCGCGGCCTTCGGTGCGGCGACGTTTGTCGTCGGCGAATTCCTGGCACCGCCTGCTGAACAGTTCGCGCAGCGCCTGCGTTCGCAGGCCATCGCCGGCATCGTGGCGCAGGAGTTCCGCTCCGGCCTGTGGGTCAAGGACGGCACCGCATTCATCAACGTGGCCGAAGTCACGCCATCGGCATCGCTGAAGGGTTTGCGCATTTACGAGTTCGATGACAAATACCGCTTGCGCAGCCTGCGCCACGCCGCGGGCGCGGAATACCTCGGGCAGAACCGCTGGCAGCTGCAGGATGTCGCGGAGACGGTTTTCGAGGGCATGAGCACCAGAGTCAGCCGCAGCGAAAGCATGGGCTGGCAGTCGGTGCTGGAACCGGCGCTGCTCAGCGTGCTGCTGGTGAAGCCGGAAAAGATGTCGGCATGGAGCCTGTACTCATATTCCCAGCACCTGAAGGAAAACCGGCAGAAGGCGCTGCGTTACGAAATCGCCCTGTGGGGCAAGCTGCTTTATCCGGTGGCGGTGCTGGTGATGATGATCCTTGCGCTGCCCTTTGCCTATTTCCAGAACCGCCAGGGCGGGGTCGGCGCAAAAATATTTGCCGGCATCATGCTCGGCCTCGGATTCCATTTCCTCAACCGCCTGTTCGGGCATCTGGGCCTGCTCAATGACTGGCCGCCGCTGGCCAGCGCGGCCGGTCCCATGCTGCTGTTCATGACCATCGCGGTGGCGATGATGTGGTGGCAGGAGCGCCGTTGAGCGGATTCAGCCGGCGGTGACGAGCCGCGTTCCGGCGAGCCGGTCATGCAGGAACTGCTTTTCCCGGTCCACCAGTGCCCATAGGACCGTGATTCCAAAGAGTCCGTAGCAGGGGACACTGAGAACGGCGCGCAGCAGCGCGCGTGCGACAGGCACGCGTTCACCGTCCACGGTCTCCAGCCGGATTTTCCAGGTCTTCATCGGCAGGGTCTGCCCGCGCCCCTGCCATTGCCAGGCAAAATAGCCCAGGCAGGCGCTGCTTACGGTCAGCTGCGTGAGGGCACGCGGATGGGCAAATCCCGTGGCGTGTGCCAGTGCCGTGGCGACACCCGCGGCCAGCAGGACCACAGCGGTCAGTAACAGCAGTTCGTAGACCAGGCTCAGCAGGCGCCTGCCGACGCCGGGAACAACCGGGGCAGGGGACACTAGCGCTGTTCCGCCGGGGCGCCGGCCGGAGGCAGTGGGTCACCGACAGCCGGGTCGAACTGTGTTTCGGGCTGGGCCAGGGATTTGCGATAGGCCTGCCATTGCCTGGACATCTCCCGGCGCTGTTGCGTGGGCAGCTTCTTGAAGCCTTTGTAGCGCTCCCGCGCCTGTTGCCGCTGTTCCGGCGTCAGGGCGGCCCAGTCCTGCATGCGTTTCTGCAGGCGCTGCTGTTCTGCGGGCTTCATTTTCGGATAACGGTCGGCAATCGCCACCCATCTTTTGCGCCGGGCGGAATCCATGCTGTTCCATTCTGGGGCGAGCGGCGCCAAGACCTGCTGCTGAGCCGCTGACAGTTCCGTCCAGGCCGGACGGACGGGTTTAACGGATGGTTTGGCGGGTTGTGCGGCAGCGGCTGAAAGCGCGATGCATAACCAGACGATCAGCGCGGCTGCCGTTTTAGCCATGTATCGAAGCCCTTGTCGAGATAGGCGTCGATGGGGAGATCGTCGGTCAGCAGGCGCACGTCGAGATCGGCCAGTTCGTTGCCCGAACCATTGCCGGTTTGCCAGTAAACGATGCCCATCAGGCCCAAAAGCAGCACTGCCATCGGCAGCAGGTAGCGCACACCGGTCGTCCATCCGCCGATGCGGCCTGCCCACTGGCCGGCCCAGGCCGGTGCCCATGCCGGCGCACTGCGCTTGCCAGCCAACGCCCGTTCGCGGGCGGCGGCCAGCTGCGCCACGGTACCGCGATCGAGATCGCGGGCACCCTGATCGAGTGCCAGGGCGATTTTTCGCGCGAATTCGTGTTCCCGGGCATTCATAGCTCAATTCCCTGTTTTTTGAGCAGCAGCGCCAAAGCATGCGTCGCCCGGGAGCAGTGCGTTTTCACGCTGCCCTCCGAACATCCCATGGCCTTTGCGGCTTCAGCGACATCAAGTTCCTCCCAGTAACGCAGCATGAAGGCCTGACGTTGACGCAGCGGCAGGGTTGCAATCGCTTTCTCAATGATATCAAGGACCTGCTTCTGTTCCAGCTGTTCCGCAGGGCGGCTGGAAATCTTTGAATTTTCATCGATTTCCAGGGTGTCCAGGGGATCATGGTCCTCGTCACTGTCCGCGCCGAACAGGTTGCTCAGCGGCATGACCCACGCTGAACGCACTTTCTGGCGCCGGAAGAAGTCCCGGATGGCATTCTGCAGGATGCGCTGAAAAAGCATCGGCAGTTCCTCCGGAGGGCGGCCCGCGTAGTTTTCGGCCAGCTTCATCATGGCTTCCTGCACGATGTCCAGGGCGAGATGCTCATCACGCACGGAAAACAGCGTTTGTTTGAACGCCCGGCGTTCGACTTCGGCCAGAAAAGCCGCGAGTTCTTTGTTTGTGGCCAGTGGTTTAGCCTTTTTTATGCGGGCGCTGCGGGAGGTGCTGGACCGGCGGGTGCCCGGAGTTGGCGGCATATTAACAAAACGCGCCGGCGAGGCAAGTTGCCCCGAATATCGTTGAAAACGTTTGTATCCTGCTGTTTAAAGGGATATTTGCTTGACCGGGGGGGCTCCGCCCGGTAATGTTTCGGGTTTCCTTCTCGCCGGAAGCCCGCACCCAGCGCCTGGGCGCTCGCGGGCCCTAAATCATGCAATTGTCGGGTGCAGAGATCGTTGTGCGCTGCCTTCAGGAAGAAGGCATTGATCATGTCTTCGGGTATCCGGGCGGCGCGGTGTTGTTTCTTTATGACGAATTGTTCAAGCAGGACAAGGTCAAGCACGTCCTTGTCCGCCACGAACAGGCGGCGGTGCATGCGGCTGATGCCTATGCGCGGTCCACTGAAAAGGTCGGCGTCGCGCTGGTGACCTCGGGTCCGGGCGTGACCAATGCCATCACCGGCATTGCCACGGCCTACATGGATTCCATCCCGATGGTCATCCTCACCGGCCAGGTGCCGACGCACGCCATCGGCGAGGACGCATTCCAGGAGTGCGACACCGTCGGCATCACGCGGCCCTGCGTCAAGCACAATTTCCTGGTCAAGGACGTCAGGGACCTGGCGCTGACGATCAAGAAGGCTTTTTACATTGCATCGACCGGGCGCCCCGGTCCGGTGGTGGTTGACATTCCGAAGGACATCACCACGCTCAAGACCGAATTCGAATATCCGAAAACGGTCGCGATGCGTTCTTACAACCCGGTGGTGAAGGGGCATGCGGGGCAGATCAAAAAGGCGGTGAAACTGCTGCTCGAGGCCAAACGGCCGATGATCTACACCGGCGGCGGCGTCATCCTCGGCAATGCATCGGCCGAGCTCGCGCAGCTGGTGAAAATGCTCGGCTTCCCCTGCACCAACACCCTGATGGGGCTCGGCGGTTTCCCGTCGACCGACCGGCATTTCCTCGGCATGCTCGGCATGCACGGCACCTACGAGGCCAACATGGCCATGCAGCATTGCGATGTGCTGCTTGCCGTGGGTGCCCGCTTTGATGACCGGGTGATCGGCAACCCGAAACACTTTTTCGAGCAGCCGCGGCAGATCGTGCATGTCGACATCGACCCGGCGTCGATATCGAAACGGGTCAAAGTGGATGTTCCCGTCGTCGGAAACGTCCGCGAGGTGCTGAAGGAACTGATCCGCCAGATCGAGGCGGCGCGCGGCAGCCCGGACAAGGAGGCCTTGAAGTCGTGGTGGGCGCAGATCGAGCAGTGGCGTGGCCGCGATTGCCTGAAGTACGATCGTGCGAGCGCGATCATCAAGCCCCAGTTTGTCATCGAAAAGCTGTACCAGGTGACCAAGGGCGACGCCTTCATCACCTCCGACGTCGGCCAGCACCAGATGTGGGCCGCGCAGTTCTACAAGTTCGACAAGCCGCGGCGCTGGATCAATTCCGGCGGGCTGGGCACGATGGGTGTCGGCCTGCCTTACGCGATGGGCGTGCAGATGGCCAATCCCAAGGCGACTGTCGCCTGCGTCACCGGCGAGGCGTCGATCCAGATGTGCATCCAGGAGCTGTCGACCTGCAAGCAATACCGCCTGCCGCTGAAGCTGGTCAACCTCAACAACCGCTACATGGGCATGGTGCGCCAGTGGCAGGAGTTTTTCCACGGCAACCGCTACTCGGAATCGTACATGGACGCGCTGCCGGATTTCGTGAAGCTTGCCGAGGCTTACGGCCATGTCGGCATGCGCATCGAGAAGCCTGCGGACGTGGAGCCGGCGTTGAAGGAGGCTTTTGCCCGCAAGAAGGATCTGGTCTTTCTGGATTTCATCACCGACCAGACCGAAAACGTGTTCCCGATGGTGCCCGGCGGCAAGGGCCTGTCAGAGATGATCCTGGTCTGATCACATGCGACACATCATTTCAGTTCTGCTGGAAAACGAGGCTGGCGCGCTGTCCCGGGTGGCGGGGCTGTTCTCGGCGCGCGGCTACAACATCGAATCGCTGACGGTGGCGCCCACCGAGGATGCCACGCTGTCGCGGATGACCATCGTCACCTCCGGCTCCGATGACATCATCGAGCAGATCAACAAGCAGCTGAACAAGCTGGTTGACGTGGTCAAGGTCGTGGACCTGTCGGAAG
>JAEYXO010000083.1 GCA_023431245.1 Pseudomonadota bacterium
GGAACCAGCGGTCATGCGAGATCACCAGCACGCAGCCGGCGAATTCGAGCAGGGCATCTTCCAGCGCACGCAGGGTTTCGACGTCGATGTCGTTCGACGGTTCGTCGAGCAGCAGCACGTTGGCCCCCGTCAGCAGCGTGTGCGCGAGGTGCAGCCGGCCGCGTTCGCCGCCGGACAGCGTGCCGACCTTCTTCTGCTGGTCCTGGCCCTTGAAATTGAAACGGCCGAGGTAGGCGCGCGAGGGCATTTCGAATTTGCCGACATTGATAATGTCGAGCCCGCCGGAAATCGCCTCCCAGGCCGTCTTGTCGTCGGGCAATGACTCGCGCGACTGGTCGACCATCGCCAGCTTCACCGTCGAGCCGATGACGATCTCGCCGGCATCCGGTTGTTCCTTGCCGGCAATCATCCGGAATACGGTCGACTTGCCGGCGCCGTTGGGGCCGATGATACCGACGATGGCGCCCGGCGGCACCGCGAAGGACAGCTTGTCGATCAGCAGGCGGTCGCCGTAACCCTTGGACACATCCTTGAACTCGATGACGCTGTCCCCGAGGCGGTCGGCGACCGGGATGAAGATCTCCTGAGTTTCGGCACGCTTCTGGTAATCGAAGGAGGACAGCTCCTCGAAGCGCGCAATCCGCGCCTTCGATTTTGCCTGGCGCCCCTTGGGATTCTGGCGCACCCAGTCGAGGTCCTTTTTCAGCGCTTTCTGCCGCGCCCACTCCGTCGCCTCTTCCTGCTTCAGCCGTTCCTCCTTCTGCTCCAGCCAGGAACTGTAATTGCCTTTCCACGGAATGCCGTGGCCGCGATCGAGCTCAAGAATCCACTCGGCGGCGTTGTCGAGAAAGTAGCGGTCATGGGTCACCGCGACCACGGTGCCCGGAAAGCGGTGCAGGAACTGTTCCAGCCAGTCCACGCTTTCGGCATCGAGGTGGTTGGGCGGCTCGTCGAGCAGCAGCATGTCGGGCTTCGACAGCAGCAGCCGGCACAGCGCGACGCGGCGTTTCTCGCCGCCCGAGAGATTGGCGATCTTTGCCTCCCAGGGCGGCAGGCGCAGCGCGTCGGCGGCGATCTCGAGCTGGTGCCCGGTGTCGGAACCGGCATTCGCCAGCAGCGCCTCGTACTTGGCCTGCTCGGCCGCCAGCTTGTCGAAATCGGCATCGGGTTCGGCATAGGCAGCGTAGATTTCATCCAGCTTCTTCTGCGCGTTGAAGACCTCGCCCAGTCCCTCCTCCACCGCCTCGCGCACGGTCTGTTCGGGATTGAGTTGCGGCTCCTGCGGCAGGAAACCGATGTTGAGGTTGGGCATCGGTGTCGCCTCGCCGTCGAACTCCTTGTCGACGCCGGCCATGATCTTCAGCAGGCTCGACTTGCCCGAGCCGTTGAGGCCCAGCACGCCGATCTTGGCGCCGGGGAAAAACGACAGCGAAATGTCCTTGAGGATGACACGTTTGGGCGGCACGACCTTGCTCACCCGGTTCATCGTGAATACGTACTGGGCCATGTTGCGGAATTCCGGAAATGAAGTTGCGAAGAACCGCGAGGATAGCCGAAAACGGCGGGACGCCGGGCATGCGCGCGCAAGTCATGGATAATGCGGGCTTTCCGCGAACCTTTTCCTTCAACTTATACGGATCACCGCATGTCCATCGTCAGTCCCTGGCTTACCCTCGGTTACGTCATCCCCCACCTCTACACCGACATGGACGCCTACCAGTTCTACCGTGTGGCGCCCGACGGCATGATGCTGGTGACCACGGGCCTGAACCTGAAGGAATACAGCCTCGCCGCGGTCGAAACCGAGCTGCCGGCCCTGTGGGCAGCCTTCGACCGGATGAAGGGCAAGAAGGTCGACCGCATCGCCTTGAGCGGCGTGCCGGTGGCTTCCGTCCTCGGCCGCAAGAAAATGCGGGAAATCCTCGACGAGGGCGCGCAGCGCACCGGCATCGCCTGCGACACCGACCTTGAGGCGCATATCGCCACGCTGCAGCATTTCAAGGTCACAAAACTGGCGCTGGCCACGCGCTGGCCCGAACACGTCAACACCGCGCTGTCGAATTACCTGAAGGAGGCCGGCATCGAAGTGGTGTCACTGCGTGCCCAGGGCCGCAACCTCGACCAGAACAAGATCTCGAGCCCGCTCGCCGATCACGAACTCGCACTGGAACTGGGCCGCGCCGCCCTCGCAGCCGCCCCCGAAGCCCAGGCCCTGCTGCTGCCCGGCGGCCTGTGGTTCGCGATTCATGCCGTGCCCATCCTCGAAGCGGAGTTCGGCAAGCCGGTGCTGCTCAACATCACTTCAACCACGCGCACGGCGCTGGCCAATGCGCCGCAGCCTCTGAAAATCAAGCCGGATGCGAAGTGGGGACGGGTGATGGCGAGCTGCTAGTGCCGTTCAGCCGGCGGCGACAGTCTTGCTGCTGACGAAGCGCTCGATGTCGGCATCACCATAACCCACCGACTTCAGCACCTCCCGCGTGTGTTCCCCCACATGCGGGATGTCGAGCCGGGTGCCGAAGCGCTGGCCGTTCATTTCCAGCGGCAGCACCGGCACCTTGGTTCTGACCCCGTTGTTGAGCCGCACCGGCGCGAGGCCGCCGGAGGCATTGAGGTGTTTGTCTTCGAACAGGTCTTCCGGTTTGGCGATCGGCGCGAATGGCAGGCCCAGGTTCTCGCAACGGTCCATCAGTTCCTGCTTGCCCATCTTGGCGAAGATTTCAGCGACGATCGGCAGGATGCGCGGCCGCGCCTCGACCCGCTGCGGATTGGTTTTCAGCGCCGGATCGTTGAACAGCTCCGTCAACCCGAAGGATTCGCAGAACACCTTCCACTGCGTGTCGGTCACCACGCCGACGAAGACCAGTTCGCCGTCTTTCGTCTTGAAATTGTCGTAGAGCGCCCAGGCGCGGATGCGGTCGGGCATGGGTTTCACCGGCTGGCCGGTGGCATAACCTTCGAGCATGTGCTGGGCCATCAGGAAAGCGACGTTTTCGAACAACGCGCTCTGCAGGTACTGGCCTTCGCCGGTGATGCCGCGCTGGTTGATCGCGGCAAGGATGCCGATGGCGCCGAACATGCCGCCCATCACGTCGTTGACCGAGGCGCCGGCGCGCAGCGGGCCGTGACGGCCGCCGGTCATGTAGGCGAGGCCGCCCATCATCTGCACCACCTCGTCGAGCCCGGTGCGGTGCTCATAGGGGCCGGGCAGGAAGCCCTTCATCGAGCAGTAGATCAGGCGCGGGTTGAGCTTTTTCAGCGCTTCATAGCCGAAACCCAGCTTGTCCATCGCGCCGGGACGGAAGTTTTCGGTGACCACGTCGGCGCTGGCAATCAGCTTCAGCACCAGTTCGCGGCCCTCGGCGGATTTCAGGTCGACCGCGATGCTTTTCTTGTTGCGGTTGTAGGTCGGGAAAAAGCCGGCGCCGGAGGCGGTCAGCTTGCGCGTGTGGTCGCCGTCGAGCGGCTCGACCTTGATCACCTCGGCGCCGAGATCGGCCAGCACCAGGCCGCAGGTCGGACCCATGACGACGTGGCAGAACTCGATGACGCGGATGTTTTCGAGGGGAAGTTTTTTGGTCATGATG
>JAEYXO010000095.1 GCA_023431245.1 Pseudomonadota bacterium
GAGGACATCCCGCCCGAGGCGTTGCACAGCCAGGACACGCACAAGATCGTGCCGCCGCTGCACGGCGCGCTGATCAAGAACGAGCAGGACGTGCATCTCTTCGAGCGGCTGGTGTTCATGTCGCGCAGGAAGCCGTAATTGGTAAACGGTAATTGGTGATTGGTGACGGATCGCCAATTACCAGTCACCAGTCACCAGTCACCTCCTCTCATGCAGACCCGCTTCCCCTCCAAACTGCTCCTGGCCCTCGTGCTGGCCGCAGCCCTGCTGCCGGCGGCGCTGCCGCTGCGCGCCCAGGACCTGCGGCCTGCGGAGAAGGTGGTGCTGCAGTTGAAGTGGAAACACCAGTTCCAGTTTGCCGGTTATTACGCGGCGCTGAAGAAGGGTTTTTACCGCGACGCCGGCTTTGTGGTCGACATCCGCGAGGCGCAGGACGGCCTCGATCCGGTCGACAGCGTGCTGAAGGGCGAGGCGGAGTACGGCGTCGGCGCTTCCGAGCTGGCGCTGCACCGCGCCCGTGGCCGGCCGGTGGTGGTGCTGGCGGTGATCCTGCAGCATTCGCCGCTGACGCTGATCGCCCGCGGCGGCGGCGTGAAGTCGCTGCACGACCTCGACGGCAAGCGCATCATGCTGCTGCCGCAGGAAACCGAGCTCTACGCCTACCTCGAGCGCGAGAAGCTGCCGCGCAGCCGGATCGTCGAGGTGCCGCACAGCTTTTCCGCGGATGACCTGGTGAAGGGGCGGGTGGATGCGCTGTCGGGTTATTCGACCGACGAGCCGTACGTGCTGAAAAAGCTGGGCATGCCCTACAGCCTGTTTTCCCCGCGTTCGAGCGGCATCGATTTTTACGGCGACACGCTGTTCACCTCGGAGGCGCTGCTGAAACGCGATCCGCAGCGGGTGGCCGCCTTCCGCGATGCCAGCCTGCGCGGCTGGCAGTACGCGATGGACCATCCGGAGGAAATCGCCGACCTGATCATCGAACGCTACGGCCGGCGCCACAGCCGGGACCATCTGCTGTTCGAGGCGGAGGAGATGCGGCGCCTGATGCAGCCGCACCTGATCCGCATCGGCCACATCAACCCCGGGCGCTGGCGCAGCATTGCCGAGGTCTATGCCGAGTTCGGCATGCTGCCCGCGAAATACAGCCTCGACGGCTTCATCTATGACGAAGCGGCGCCGCGCGACCTGTCGCGGCTCTACCGCGGGCTGGCCGCGGCGCTGCTGGTGGCTGTGCTGGTCTCGCTGTTTGCATGGCGCCAGGCCGTGTTCAACCGCCGCCTGCGCGGCGAGGTGGCGCGGCGGCGCGAAGCGGAGGCCTACCTGCGCGATGCCAATGAGCAGCTGCAGGCGCAGCTCGAGGAAATCCAGGGCCTGCGCGACCGTCTGCAGGAACAGGCGCTGCATGACAGCCTGACCAGCCTCTACAACCGCCGCTATTTCGACGATGCGCTGGAGCGCGAGCTGGCGCTGGCGCGGCGCCAGCATTATCCCGTGAGCCTGGTGCTGATCGACATCGACCATTTCAAGCGGCTCAACGACGCCCACGGCCACCAGGCCGGCGATGCGGTGCTGCAGGAAATGGCGAAATACCTGACGGACAACAGCCGTGCGGGCGACCTCGTGTGCCGCTGGGGCGGCGAGGAGTTCGTGGTGGTGATGCCGCATACGCCGCTCACCGGCGCAATGCAGCGGGCGGAGTCCTGGCGCAGCAGTTTTGCCGGGCATCCCTTCCGTTTCGGCGGCCTGGTGCTCAACAACACGCTGTCGGCGGGCGTCGCCGTGTGGCCCGGGGACGGCGACACGCCGCAGGAACTGCTGCGGGCCGCGGACCGCGCGCTGTACCGCGCCAAGAGCGGCGGGCGCAACCGGGTGGAGTCGGCGCCTCAGGACGGGCAGCCGTGCTGATCGAGTTTTTCCTGAAGCTGCGCCAGGGCGGGGTGCCGGCCTCGATCAAGGAATTCCTGGTGCTGATCGCCGCGCTGGAGAAGCAGCTCGCCTTTGGCAGCGTCGAGGAGTTCTACCATCTCGCGCGCACCTGCCTGGTCAAGGACGAGAAGTTTTTCGACCGCTACGACCTGGTGTTCGCGGCCTATTTCAAGGGTGTCGCCGGCATCGACGCGGCGATGGCGGTGATTCCCGAGGACTGGCTGAGGAAGCTGGTGGAGAAAAACCTCAGCGACGAGGAGAAGAAGCTGATCGAATCGCTGGGCGGCTGGGACAAGCTGATGGAGACGCTGAAAAAGCGCCTCGAGGAACAGAAGGGGCGCCACCAGGGCGGCAGCAAGTGGATAGGCACGGGCGGCACCAGCCCTTTCGGCGCCTACGGCTACAACCCGGAGGGCATCCGCATCGGCCAGCACGAGTCGCGCAACCGCCGCGCGGTCAAGGTCTGGGACCAGCGTGAATTCAGGAATCTCGATGACTCGGTGGAGCTCGGCACACGCAACATCAAGGTCGCGCTGCGGAAGCTCAGGAAGTTCGCGCGTACCGGCGCGCCGGAAGAGCTGGACATGGAGGACACCATCCGTTCGACCGCGAAAAACGCCGGCTGGCTGGACCTGAAGATGGTGCCGGAACGGCACAACGCGGTGAAGGTGCTGATTTTTTTCGACATCGGCGGCTCGATGGACGACCATGTCCGGGTCTGCGAACAGCTGTTCTCGGCCACGCGCACCGAGTTCAAGCACCTCGAATATTTCTATTTCCACAACTTCCTCTATGAGCGGGTGTGGAAGGACAACCGCCGCCGCGCCACCGAACGCATCGCGACCTGGGATGTGCTGCATACCTATCCCCATGATTACAAGGTGATATTTGTCGGCGATGCGACGATGAGCCCGTACGAGATCACCTATCCCGGCGGCAGCGTCGAGCACAGCAACGAGGAGCCGGGCGCGCTGTGGCTGCAGCGCGCGCTGTCGGTCTATTCTCAGGCGATCTGGCTCAACCCGCAGCCGGAGGCGGTGTGGGATTACCACGAGTCGATCGCGATCACCCGCGAGCTGATGGGCGGGCGCATGTTCCCGCTGACGCTGGACGGCCTGGAGCGGGGCATGCGGCTGCTGAGCCGCTCCCACTGAGATGGACCTGGTCGAGGTCGCCGCGCCCGGACCGGAACTGGCGGCGGTGCGCGACCTGTTCCTCGAATACGCCGGATCGCTGAACTTCAGCCTCTGTTTCCAGGATTTCGAAACCGAACTCGAAGGCCTGCCCGGCGCCTATGCGCCGCCGCGGGGCATCCTGCTGCTGGCGCAGGACGGCGGAGAGGCCGCGGGCTGTGTCGGGGTGCGGCCGCTGGATGCGGGGCGCTGCGAAATGAAGCGGCTTTACGTGCGTGAGCACCACCGCGGCAGCGGCCTCGGGCGGCGGCTGGCGGAGCGCGCGATCGCCTTTGCCCGCGCGGCGGGCTACCGCAGCATGCTGCTCGACACGCTGCCGCAGATGGAAGCCGCGACGCGCCTCTACCGCGAACTCGGGTTCGCGCGTTGCGCGCCGTATTACGACAACACGCCGATCGGCAGCAGTTGCCTGGAACTGCGGCTGTAGCGCCGGGCCTCACACCGGGGGGATGACCATGACACAGCCTGTTGATCACGGGCGCCTGCTCGATTTTGCCGCCGCCGTCTATGCGCAGCAGGGCGTGCCGGAGGCCGACGCGCGGCTGATTGCCGACACGCTGGTGCAGGCCGATCTCTGGGGCCACCAGTCGCATGGCGTGCTGCGCCTGGGCTGGTACCTCGACCGCCTGCGCAACAAGGTGATGAAGCCGGTGACGACACCGGAGTTTGTGGTGGATGCCGGCGCGCTGGCGGTGATCGACGGCCATGACGGCGTCGGCCATGTGCTGACGAAGCTGGCGGCGGACGAGGCCATCCGCCGTGCCCGGCAGCACGGCATAGCGGCGGTTGGCGTGCGCATGTCCAACCATTTCGGCACCTGCATGTACTACACGCTGCATGGCGCGCGCCAGGGCTGCGTGATGATGCTGGCTTCAAACGGCGGGCCGGCGATGGCGCCCTGGGGCGGCCGGAAGAAGATCGTCGGCACCAATCCCTGGTCGATTGCGGCGCCGGCGGGCAGGCATGCGCCCTTCGTCGTCGACATGGCGAACACCGGCGTCGCCCGCGGCAAGATCTACCTTGCGCGCAACCGGCAGCAGCCGATTCCCGAGGGCTGGGCGATCACCGCCGACGGCGCGCCGACCACCGATCCGCAGGCGGCCATCGACGGCATCATCCTGCCGATGGCCGGACACAAGGGTTATGCCATCGCCGCGATGGTCGACATGCTCTCGGGGGTGCTGACCGGCAGCGGTTTCCTGTCAGCGGTGCACAGCCCCTACAAGACCGCCGAGAAAAGCAACTGCGGCCATTTCATGATGGCGGTCAATATCGAGGCGATGCAGCCGCTTGCCGAGTTCAACGCGCGCATGGAGCAGTGGGTTGCGGAACTGAAGTCGGTGCCGCTGGCCCAGGGTTTCGACGAGGTGTTTTATCCGGGTGAGATGGAAGCGCGTGCCGATGTGCGCAATCGCGCGCAGGGCATCACGTTCCCGGAGGACACGCTCGCGGACCTGCGGCGCATCGCGGCCGAGACCGGGCTCCGCTCACGGCTGCCCTTCGACTGAGCGCGCGGCTTCCAGGCCGAGCATCGCCGCCTTGCGTTCAGTGCCCCAGCGGTAGCCGCTGATGACGCCCGAGGCACGGATCACGCGGTGGCAGGGGATCAGCCAGGCAATCGTATTGGCGCCGACCGCGGTGCCTACCGCGCGCGCGGCTTCCGGCCGGCCGACCGCGGCGGCGAGTTCGCCATAGGTGGTTAGCGCGCCGGGCGGCAGGGCCAGCAGTGCGCGCCAGACCTGGACCTGGAAGTTGCTGCCTTTGACCAGCACGGCCAGCGGCTGCCGCGATCCTGCCAGCGGCATGAAGATGCGCTGCGCGATGTCTGCGGTGGCGGCCTTGTCCCGGATCAGCGTCGCACGCGGCCAGGACTCGCGCAGCCTTGCCATGCCCTCTTCAGCATCCGCGACGAAATGCAGCGCGCAGACACCGCGCGCAGTGAGGCCGATCAGGGCGCTGCCGAAGGGCGTGTCGTGCAGGCTCCAGCGGATGCCGATGCCGGCGCCGCCGCTGAGGGCCTCGCCCGGCGACACCGCCTCCAGCGTCACGAACAGGTCATGCAGCCGGCCGCCGCCGGAAAGTCCGATTTCAGCCGCCAGATCCAGCGTGTTGCGGGTGGCGGCGAGGCGGCGCTTTGCGTCCTCGACGGTCAGGAACTGCAGGAAACGTTTCGGGCTGACGCCGGCCCAGCGCGTGAACAGGCGCTGGAAGTGGTGTTCGCTCAAGCCGGCCTGGCGCGCGGCAGCGGCAAGGTCGGGCTGTGTCGCGGCATTGTCGCGCAGGAAGCCGATGGCGCGGGCGATGCGCTCGTAGTCGCGCGCGGGGGAATCAGTGCGGGAGTCCATGGCGCAGAGCATAAGGCGGCTGCGCGGGCGGGGCTACCCGGATCTTGCGGTAATTGGTGACTGGTCATTGGTGATTGCTGCTGCCTGATTCCCGCTAATTACCAGTCACCGCCGTCAACGCTGCCGGCGGTCTCCCGCCGGTGGCGGTGCGACTTTCATGATTTCGTCGATGGTGGTGAGACCGGCGGCGATTTTCATCGCGCCGCTGATGCGCAGCGGTTTCATGCCTTCGCGGGTCGCCGCCTCGCGCAGCGCGTCGAGGTCGGCATTGGCGACCACGCAGTCCTTCAGCGGCGAGGTCATCACCATCATTTCATAGATGCCGACGCGGCCCATATAGCCGGTCATGCGGCATTCGAGGCAGCCCTTGTTGATGTAGGTCTGTCCCTTGGGGTTGGCGGCCTTCCACGGCGCAACCAGGTGATCCCAGGCTGCATCGTCGTAATCGTGCTGCACCTTGCAGTGCGGGCACAGCGTGCGCACCAGGCGCTGTGCCATCACGCCGAGCAGCGTTGATTGCAGCAGGTAGGGCGGCACGCCGAGGTCGAGCAGCCGGGTTACCGCCGCCGGCGCGTCGTTGGTGTGCAGTGTCGAGAGGACCAGGTGGCCGGTCAGCGCCGCCTGGATCGCCATTTCCGCGGTTTCGAGGTCGCGGATCTCGCCGACCATGATGATGTCGGGGTCCTGGCGCATCAGCGTGCGGATGCCGGAGGCGAAGTCGACGCCGATCGCCTGCTGCACCTGCATCTGGTTGAAGCTGGGTTCGACCATCTCGATCGGGTCCTCGACGGTGCAGACATTGACCTCGGGCGTGGCAAGCTGCTTCAGCGTCGAATAGAGCGTCGTCGTCTTGCCCGAACCGGTGGGGCC
>JAEYXO010000135.1 GCA_023431245.1 Pseudomonadota bacterium
CGCGGAATCGGCGAGCCACTACTACAGCATCCCCCACCTGCGCGTAGCCGGCGAAATGCGCGCCGGAGACCGCATGCAGCCGGTGACCGGCGAAGCCTGGCTCGATCACGAATGGTCATCCTCCTACCTGGAGCCGGATGCCGCCGGCTGGGACTGGACGGGCATCAATCTCGACGACGGCGGCGCGCTGATGGTTTTCCGCATCCGCGACCGGCGCGGCGGCACGCTGTGGGCCGGCGGCGCCTGGCGCGATGCCGCAGGCAGGACCCGCAACTTCAGTCCCGCAGAGGTGCGCATGACGCCGCTGCGCCGCTGGCGCTCGCCGCGCACCGGCGCGGAATATCCGGTGGCCTTTGATATCGCCGCCGGCCCCCTGGAATTCCGCCTGGAGCCGCTGATGGATGACCAGGAAAACGACACCCGGGCCACAACAGGTGCGGTCTACTGGGAAGGCGCCATGCGCGCGAGCCGTGAAGGCCGGGACATCGGCCGCGGCTTCCTTGAGCTGACCGGTTACCTGCGCCCGCTGGAAATCTGAGCCGCCGGCGGCACAACAGCCCGGGTGTCGGGTGGGCACGGAAATGAAAAGCCCCGCGGGTGCGGGGCTTTGGTGCAACCGGTTCCCCGGTTGCGGCGCCACCGTAGAGCGGCGTCCTTTGATGAATGGCATTCCACCAGTCCGGATCTGCGCCGGCAAGGGCTTGCGGCCGCTGCCTCGGCAGGCGATATCCGGACAGTCGCCCGGAATCTCGCACGCTGCATTCCCGGTACCGGGCCTGCAGTGCTGCGCATCTCTGGCTTCTTTTTACGCCTGCCGGAAGAGGCCGTCAACGCCCATTTTGGGCAACAGCACGGCCATCGTTCACGACGCAGGAAAAACAATCGCTTAGCGGCAAAACCTCGATTGCGGCTCAAGCCGCAGCGGTTTCCGCAACGGCCTTCTCGAACACCATGCCGCCCTTTTTCGCATCGACGCGGATGATGTCCTTCGGTCCGAAGCGCCCCTCGAGTATCTGCTTCGCCAGCGGATTTTCGAGCTGGGCCTGGATCGCCCGCTTCAATGGCCGCGCGCCGTAGAGCGGGTCGAAACCGACCGCCGCAATCTCGCCCAGCGCCGCATCGCTGACCTCGAGCTTCATCTCCATCTGCGCCAGCCGCTTCTCGAGGTACCCGAGCTGGATGCGCGCGATCGACTTGATATGCTTCTCGTCAAGCCCGTGGAAAACCACGATCTCGTCGATGCGGTTGATGAACTCCGGCCGGAACTGCGTCTTCACCTCGCCCAGCACCGCCAGCTTGACCACCTGGTAGTCGTCGCCCTGCATGCCCTGGATCATCTGCGAACCGAGGTTGGAGGTCATCACGATCACCGTGTTCTTGAAATCGACCGTGCGCCCCTGGCCGTCGGTCATGCGGCCGTCGTCAAGCACCTGCAGCAGCACGTTGAACACGTCCGGATGCGCCTTCTCGATCTCGTCGAGCAGGATCACCGAGTACGGCTTGCGCCGCACCGCTTCGGTCAGGTAACCGCCTTCCTCGTAGCCGACGTACCCCGGCGGCGCGCCGATCAACCGCGCCACCGAATGTTTCTCCATGAATTCCGACATGTCGATGCGGATCAGGTGGTCTTCGGAGTCGAACATGAACTCCGCCAGCGCCTTGCACAGCTCCGTCTTGCCGACGCCCGTGGGGCCGAGAAACTGGAAGGAGCCGTACGGACGCTTCGGGTCACCGAGACCGGCGCGCGAACGGCGGATGGCATCCGATACCAGGCGCACCGCCTCGTCCTGCCCGACCACGCGGCCGTGCAGGCGCTCTTCCATCTTCAGCAGCTTCTCGCGCTCACCCTGCATCATTTTCGACACCGGGATGCCGGTCGCCCGCGATACCACCTCGGCGATTTCCTCGGTGCCGACATGGGTGCGCAGCAGCTTGTGTTTTGACGGCTCCCCGCTGCTGCTTTCGGCGTGTTTCAGCTGCGCCTCGAGCTGCGGCAGTTTCCCGTACTGCAGCTCCGCAACCTTGTCGAGCTTGCCGGCGCGCTGCAGCTTCACGATCTCGGCGCGGATGCGGTCGATCTCCTCCTTGATGTGCGCGCTGCCCTGGACCTGCGCCTTTTCCGCCTTCCAGATCTCGTCAAGATCGGCATATTCGCGCTCCAGCGACCTGATTTCGTCCTCCAGCAGCGCCAGCCGTTTCTGCGAAGCCTCGTCCTTTTCCTTCTTGATGGCTTCGCGTTCGATCTTCAGCTGGATCAGGCGCCGGTCAAGCCTGTCCATCGACTCCGGCTTGGAATCGATTTCCATCTTGATCCGCGAGGCCGCCTCGTCGATCAGGTCGATCGCCTTGTCCGGCAGGAAACGGTCGGTGATGTAGCGGTGCGAGAGCTCCGCCGCGGCAACGATCGCCGGATCGGTGATCTCGACGCCGTGGTGCAGCTCGTACTTCTCCTGCAGCCCGCGCAGGATGGCGATGGTCGCCTCCACCGAGGGTTCGTCGACCAGGACTTTCTGGAAACGGCGCTCCAGCGCGGCATCCTTTTCGATGTACTTGCGGTATTCATCGAGCGTGGTCGCGCCGACGCAATGCAGTTCGCCGCGCGCCAGCGCCGGCTTCAGCATGTTGCCGGCGTCCATCGCGCCCTCGGGCTTGCCCGCGCCCACCATGGTGTGGATCTCGTCGATGAAGACGATGGTCTGGCCGGCATCCTGCGCGATTTCCTTCAGCACCGATTTCAGGCGCTCCTCGAACTCGCCGCGGTATTTTGCGCCCGCCAGCAGCGCCGCCATGTCCAGCGACAGCACGCGCTTGTTCTTCAGTGTCTCCGGCACCTCGCCGTTGACGATGCGCTGCGCCAGTCCTTCGACGATCGCGGTCTTGCCGACGCCCGGCTCGCCGATCAGCACCGGGTTGTTCTTGGTGCGCCGCTGCAGGATCTGCACCACGCGGCGGATTTCGTCATCGCGCCCGATCACCGGATCCAGTTTGCCGGAGCGCGCGCGCTCGGTCAGGTCCAGCGTGTATTTCTTCAGCGCCTCGCGGCTGCCTTCGGCCTCCGGACTGCCCACCGTTTCACCGCCGCGCAGCGATTCAACCGCCTTTTCGACATGCGCGCGGTCGCCGCCATGCTGTTTCAGCAGGCGCCCGGCCTCGCCCTTGTCCTGGGTCAGCGCCAGCAGGAACATCTCGGAGGCGATGTACTGGTCGCCGCGCTTCTGCGCTTCCTTGTCGGTCAGGTTGAGCAGGTTGCCGAGCTCGCGGGAGATCGTGACTTCGCCGCCGGTGCCTTCGACCTTCGGCAGGCGGTCAATCGCGGTCTTCAGTGCGGCTTTCAGGCCGCCGACATTGACGCCGGCACGCTGCAGCAGCGACGCGGTGCCGCCGTCCTGCTGGTTGAGCAGCGCCTGCAGCAGGTGCTGCGGCTCGATGTACGCGTGGTCGCCGCCGACCGCCGCGCTCTGCGCGTCAGCGAAGGCCTGCTGGAATTTCGTCGTGAACTTGTCGAAGCGCATGTTTGCCCCAATGCCGGTAATCGAATACTCCTGACATGGGGCAGGC
>JAEYXO010000137.1 GCA_023431245.1 Pseudomonadota bacterium
CCGGCCACGCGCGCCGCGAGGTCGGTGCAGGCCATGTCGATGGTGGCCTTGGCATCGAGGAAATCGGGCACCACGGATTCCAGCTTCGCGGCAATGCGGTGGAGGTTGGTCGGATCCATGCCCATCACCGCCGGCGCCAGGCGGGACTGGATCATCGCCAGGCTGTCCTCGATGCTTTCCTTGGAATAACCGGGCGTCGGATCGATGTTGCCGTAGCCGATGGCGCCGCCGGTGGCGGTGATGCGCACGATCGCGCTCTTCACCACCGACTTCGACAGGTAGGCGTTCTTGAATTCCATGACCAGGGGCATGGCCACGCCGAAGACTTCGACACGTTCGATTTTCAGATTCATGATGCCTGTCCTTTCAGGTTCCAGTCCGGATGTTTCTGCAGAAACGGTATCAGCCCGCCGGCCGCCAGCAAGGCCTGCACGGCAGCCGGGAGCGGCGGCACGGTGCGGACGATGCCGCGCGACACCACGCTGACCCTGCCGGACACCGGATCCACCTCCACCGTGTCGCCGGAGCTGATGCCGCCGGTGTCGCACTCGATTACCGCCAGCCCGTTGTTGATCGCGTTGCGGAAAAACTGCCTGCCGAACGAAGGCGCAATGATCGCCGCGACACCCATCCGGTGCATGATGTGAACCGCCTGCTCGCGCGATGAATTGATGCCGAAATTGCGGCCGGCAACAATCAGGTCGCCCTTGACGAAACCCTTCGCAAAGCCCGGCACCAGCTGGTCATAGGCCACCGCCGCGATCTGTTCGGTGTTTTTGCCCGGCAGGTACTTGCTGGAACAGTGGATGTCGGTGCTGACATCGTCGCCCAGCACCCGCGCACTGCCTTTGATGATATTCATGTTTGACGCCTCCGAACTGCAAGATCAGATTCAAATACAGCCACAGAGGACACAGAGAGCACAGAGAACTTCAAAAACAAAAAACGGGGTCTGATATGCCTTACTTGCCCTTGGTTATTCCCTGTGAACTCTGTGGCCAAATGGCTTGAGGAGTTCAGGCCGCTGCCCGCCAGTCACCGCCGGCGACCGTGCGCGCATCGGTGATCACGCCGGTCAGCGCCGAAGCCGCCACCGTTGCCGCGGAACCGATCCAGATTTCCGATTTCGGGTTGCCGAGCCTGCCCTTGAAATTGCGGTTGGCGCTGGAAATCACGACCTGGTCGTCGCCGGCGATGTAATGGCCGGTGATGTTGACGCAGGTGCCGCAACCCGCCGCCTCCACCGAGGCGCCGGCTGCGGTGAGGGTTTCAAACAGGCCCTCGCGCATGGCCGCGAGGTAGATCGCCCGCGAAGCCGGGGTGACGATCATGCGCACGCCTTTGGCCAGCTTCCTGCCCTTGAGGATCGCCGCAGCCTGGCGGATGTCGTCGAGCCGGCCGTTGGTGCAGGTGCCGATCAGCGCCACCTGTATCTTCTGTCCGGCAACATCCGGAACCGCCGCGATGTCGTCGATATGGTGTTGGCGCGCCACCTGGGGCGCCAGCTTCGTGGTGTCGATGACAATGCGCTGCGCGTAAACCGCATCGGCATCGGCCTTCACCGGCTTCGGTGCTGCCGCGCCGTGCGCCTTCAGCCAGGCCAGCGTCTTTTCGTCGGCTTCGAGGATCGCAGCTTTCGCACCGAGCTCGGCCGCGTGATTGGACAGCGTCATCCGGTCGTCGATCGCCATCGCGGCGACGCCGCTGCCGGCGTATTCGAGGGCCTGGTAGTTGGCACCCTCCGCCCCCAGCCGGCCGAGCATGGTCAGCGTGACGTCCTTGGCCCAGACCCCCGGCTGCAGCGGGCCGTTCAGTTCGACATGGATGGTTTCCGGCACGCGGAACCACAGCTTCCCGGTCATCATCACGGCGGAAACGTCCGTGCCTTCGACACCGGTGCCGAAGGCATTGAAGGCGCCGTAAGTGGTCGAATGGGTATCGGTGCCGACCACGAGATCGCCGCAGGTCAGATGTCCGCCCTCCGGCAGCACCTGGTGGCAAATCCCGTCACCGACGTCATAAATCGGCGAGCCGTGTTTGTCGGCAAACGCGCGCATCTCGACATGGGTGTTGGCCGCCTCCATGTTGGGCGGCGGCGAGTAGTGATCGAGCACCAGTGCGGTGCGTTTGACGTAGGGCAGGGATTTCGCGCCCAGCTTCTCGATCATCTTCAATGCATTGCCGGCGCGGGCGTCGTGGATCATCGCGAAATCGACGTCAGCAACGACGATTTCACCGGCTTTTGCCGGTTTGCCGCCCGCTCGATTGCCGAGAATCTTCTCGGCGATGGTGTGGCCCATCACATGTCCTCCTGTGGGATTCCGCCGCAGGACGGAGCGCAGCGGCGAAGCCGACAATTTTAACCCGGCCCCGGACCGCACATGCCGCGATGTTCACCATATGAGCGACATTCCTGCTGATCCGGGGACGCCTTCCGCCATAAGGCGTCCGTATACTGCTCAAGGAAAAACTAATTGCGGGCAATCCCCAGCAGGGCCCGCGCCTCATCCGTGCTCGCCGGCTCCCGCCCCACCGCACGCCCCAGTTCCGCAAAACGCCGGACCAGTTCGGCATTACTTGGACAGCCGAGTTCCGGGTAGGGATAGTCGCCGATGCCCGGCGCAAGATGCCCCATGCGCTCGAGCGCGGTGCTGGCCACATTGAACAGATTGCCCTCCTTGCAGGCCACCGTCCATTCGATGCGACGCTGCGGCG
>JAEYXO010000154.1 GCA_023431245.1 Pseudomonadota bacterium
GGAGGCGGATCTTCCGCTGTCCGCCGTACTGAAGGAGTTTTCTTTTGAAATCGACCAAGAAGGCCTACAGCAATCCGGAATTCATGGGCAGCCGCGCGGCGCGCCCGCTGCGCATACTCTCCGAATACATTGAACCGAGGACGCGGCTCGATGCCGAGCGCATCGAGGACACCATCGTGTTCTTCGGATCGGCACGGCTGAAGGAGGGCAACAAGTACTACGAGGCTGCGCGCGAGCTGGCGTCACGGCTGACGCAGTGGTCCAAGGGCCTGGATCCCGAGGGGCGCCGCCGCGTCGAGGTTTGCACCGGCGGCGGACCGGGCATCATGGAGGCGGCCAACCGCGGCGCCTCCGAGGCACGCGGCCGCAACGTCGGCCTCACCATATCCCTGCCGCAGGAGGAGTTCGTCAATCCGTACGTGACCCGCGAACTCGAATTCCATTTCCACTATTTCTTCATGCGCAAGTTCTGGTTTGCCTATCTCGCCAAGGCGCTGGTGGTGTTTCCCGGCGGCTACGGCACGCTCGACGAACTGTTCGAGACGCTGACTCTGGTGCAGACCAAACGCATGCAGAAGCCGATGCCGATCGTGCTCTTCGGCAACGACTACTGGAACGAGGTGATCAACTTTGACGCGCTGGTGCGCCACGGTACCATCGACGCGAAGGATGTCGAACTGATGTACCGCACCGACTCGGTGGACGAGGCCTGCGCCTACCTGATCCGGCACCTCACCACCAATGCGCTGTCACAGCCGGGCGCAATACTGTAAAAACATCAATATAATCAAATACTTATATTATATTTGCCAGTGATGTTCAGCGCGGCCGGTGTTTGCCCGCCGACCAGCCATGTGCGCTGATGTGTTTCTCCGCCTTCTCGACGGAATGATCCTCCAGCGGCGTGGCCATGGTGTCGTTCCAGCGGTTCAGGAAACCGAAATACGAAACCAGCGCCGTGATCTCGACGATCTGGCCTTCGTTCCAGTGCTGCTTCATGCGCGCGAACAGCCCGTCGCTGACGTCATTGGGCTGTGAGGCCGCCGCGATCGCGAACTCCAGCGCGACGCGCTCGGCTTCGCTGAACAGCGGACTGCTGCGGAATTCCCAGACCTTCTCGAGTTTTTCCGCGGGTATGCCTTGCTGGAGTGACCCCCCAGCGTTGTGCGCCATTCAGTAGTGGCAGCCGTGGGTGCGCGCGACCACGTAGGCGAGCAGGCGCTTGAAGCCGATGCTGACCTCGCCGTCGGCATCGAACACCGCATTGGACAGCGCACGCAGGGCCAGCACCAGCTTCGGCCGGCGCTGCATGATCAGCTGGCTGTTGGGCACATAGTGGTTGGTCGCGAGCGTCTTCTCGAACATTTCCTTCAGTTCGGGTGCCGCGCCGATCGGCAGGGGGTCCAGTCGGGCCATGAAAACTCCTCGTTGATTGAACAGGCAAAAAAAATCCCCGGTGCGCGGAAAATTCCGCAGACCGGGGATGCGGTGCTTACTGCCGGATGCCCAGCGAGGTCGCGAGGCCGTAATACAGCTCGTACTGCTCCTTGACGAAGGCATAACTTTCTTCAGGCGAGCGGATCGCGGGCACGCCGCCGATGCGCGCATTGCCGGTCTGCCAGTCCGGATCCTTTGCCAGTTGCTGGAAGGTCTTCACCCAGGCGGCGACCACCGGTTTCGGCAGTCCTGCCGGACCCATCAGCGCGGTCCAGCCGACCAGTTTTTCCATTTCGGGATAACCGGCCTCGCGCGCGCCCGGCACGCCGGGTGCCTCGGGGATGCGGTCCGGCGAGGCCATCAGTCCGCGCAGGCGCCCGGACTTGATGTGCGGCACCAGTGTCGTCGCGTTGTTGCAGGCGAAATCGACCTGGCCGCCCATCACCGCGGTGGTCACTTCGCCGCCGCTCTTGTAATGGATGCCCACCGCATGATCCTTGGTCAGCTTCGCCAGCGTCATCCAGTACTGCGGCGTCATGTTCTGCACGGTGCCCGGGCCGGCGGTCGAGAAATTGAGCTTGCCCGGCTGCTTGCGGATGCCCTCCATCAGGTCGCGGGCGCTGCGGTACGGCGATTCCGCGCGCACGAAGCAGACCGAGGGATTCAGCTCGATCAGCGACAGCATCGTGAATTCGTCCCATTTGTAGTTCAGCTTCGAGTCGATCGCCGGCAGGATCGCATGCGTGGCGATCCGCGCGACCAGCAGCGTGTAGCCGTCGGGCTGCGCCGCCTTGACATAGCTGGTGCCGATCGCGCCGGAGGCGCCGACGCGGTTCACCGGGATGATGTTGGTCTTGCCGCCCAGATATTTCGGCGCCACCAGCGCGACATTGCGGCCCGAGAGGTCGGAATCACCGCCGGCGCCGAAGGGAATCACGAACTGGATCGGCTTGTTGGGATACTGCTCGGCGGCCTGGGCGCCCGCGGCAAAAACCAGTGCTGCCGCGGCACACCATGCGGATGCGGCTGTTGCGAAGTGATGCATGCTCTCCTCCGGATCAGTTGATCGAAACACGTCTTGTTGTTCTGCAATGCCCGGAGTGCTGCGCCGATGCTGCTGACCGTTCCGGGCCTGCGTTGTTGCATCTTGCCCGGCTATTCTGCACCAAATCCGCCGGTACCGAATCCGGGACTGTCGTTCCGCGGCAACAGTACGGCGCCGGACCCGGTCACAAAGTCTTACAAAATCACCGGGATAACCCGAAACCGCGGCCGGTCCAACGAGGCAAGGAGGATCCCGACATGAAGAACAGCGCCAGAATGGTCCTGACCCTCGCCGCCCTGACCGCCCTCGGCGGCTGCGTCGCCGTGCCGGTCGAACCCGTTTATTACGAGCCGGCGCCCGTGATCCACGTACCGCCGCCGGCCTGGTACGGCCCGGTGATCCGTTTTGACGTTTATGGAGGCTCCCGGCATTACCGTCCCCATCATCACCACCGGGGCCACGGCGGACGCCGCGGCCACCGCTGAACCGCGAAGGAGAACCGGTCATGCGCCACACACTCATCGCACTGTCCCTGCTGCTGGGCACCGCGGTTCCCGGCGTCGCCTGGATACCGGCCGCCGGTGCATCATCCGCCGTCAGCATCAACATCGGCCTCCACTTCGGCGCCTATCCGGAGCTGGTGCTGGTGCCGGGCTACCCCGTCTATTACGCGCCGCAGCTGCCGGCGAACTATTTTTTCTACGACGGCTACTACTGGCTGTACCACGATGATCGCTGGTACATGAGCGACTGGTACGACGGGCCGTGGACCGCGGTCGACCCCGACGAGGTACCGCTGTTCGTGCTGCGAGTGCCGGTGCGCTACTACCTCAGCCCGCCCTCGTACTTTTACGGCTGGTACGTCGATGCCGCGCCGCGCTGGCACATCCACTGGGGTCCGCGCTGGACGCGTTACCACTACGGCTGGGAACACTGGGACCGCCGCATCGTCTACGCCCCGGCGCCCCTGCCGCTGTACCAGCGCCACTACAGCGGCGAGCGTTATCCGCGCGGCGAGTACCGCCACGTGATCCATCGCGAGCATTACCGCTACCGGCCGCATGACAGCGTCGTGCGCGAGCGTCACCAGCGGCGGAAGGAGGCGCCGCGGCCGCAGGTCCATGCGCGACCCGATTTCCAGGGCAGCCCGCGCCCGCAACGCGAGCACAGGCCGGA
>JAEYXO010000219.1 GCA_023431245.1 Pseudomonadota bacterium
GTCATCGCCTCCCGGCTCAACCTGACACATGAACATTTCTCGCGCATCCTGCACGGGCTTGCCGCCGCGGGCGTGATCCGCCTGGACGGCCCCGATATCCGGATCCCTGACCTCGAGATCCTGCGCAGGCACTCCGGCTGACAGGCTGCCCCGGGGTGATCCATATCAAGGCGTCGCGGGTTGCGCCGCTGCATCATCCACGCTTTCCTGGTCAGGCGCCCCTGCAATGAACTCCACCGCTCTGCCAAAATGGACTTTGCGCCGTCGCCCCCTGCTGCCGGTGGTGCAGGGCGGCATGGGCGTCGGCATCTCCGCACACCGCCTCGCCGGCAGCGTCGCCGCGCTGGGCGCCCTCGGCACGATCTCGAGCGTCGATCTGCGCCACCACCACCCCGACCTGCTGGAACAGACCGCCGGCTGTCGCGATGCCGAACAGTTGAATCGTGCCAACCTGGTCGCGCTCGACCGCGAGATCGGCCGGGCGCTGGCGCTGGCAGCAGGCCGCGGCGCGATCGCCGTCAACGTGATGAAGGCGGTCGCCGCTCACGCCGATTACGTACGCCAGGCCTGCGCCAGCGGCGCACACGCCATCGTCATGGGCGCGGGCCTGCCGCTCGACCTGCCCGAGCTGACACGCGATTTTCCCGACGTGGCGCTGATTCCGATCCTGTCGGATGCCCGCGGCGCAGGCATCGTCGTCAAAAAATGGCTGCGCCGGCAGCGCCTGCCGGACGCCATCGTCATCGAACATCCGCGTCATGCCGGCGGCCATCTCGGCGCCACGCGCAGCGAGGAAATCGCCGATTCGCGCTTCGATTTCGCGCGCGTGCTGGAAGAAATTCCGGCGCTGCTGCGCGGTCTGGGTCTCGAAGCCGAAAAAATTCCGCTGATCGTCGCCGGCGGCGTCCACCGCCATGACCAGGTTCGCGAACTGCTGGGCATGGGTGCCGCCGCAGTGCAGATCGGCACCCCTTTTGCAGTAACCACCGAGGGCGATGCCCACCCGGAGTTCAAGCGCGTGCTGGCCGAAGCCCGCCCCGAAGACATCGTCACCTTCATGAGCGTAGCCGGCCTGCCGGCGCGCGCCGTGCTGACACCCTGGCTCAGGAACTACCTGCGCCGCGAAAAGGCGCTGCAATCGCATGCCAAGGCGGATCCGCGGCGCTGCGTGCAGGGTCTGAACTGCCTGACGGTTTGCGGTCTGCGCGACGGCGTCGCCGGCGCGGGACAGTTCTGCATCGACACCCGCCTCGCATATGCGCTGCAGGGCGACGTCAAAAAAGGACTGTTCTTTCGCGGTTCGGAACCGCTGCCTTTCGGCCCTGCGATCCGGCCCGTCGCGGAACTGCTGGATTACCTGCTCAAGGGCATCATGCCCGTTGGCGCGACCTGAACGGCACGACGCTTCAGCCGGCGGTCCACGGCAGCGGATTGCGCGTCAGCGCCACCGCGACGATATAGAAAAACACCGCCTGTGCGGCGAACCATGCGGCAATCCGCTGGTTCCGGGTGCGGCCGCGTTTCAGCGCGATCGATCCGAGGACGATGTAGAGCAGCAGCGCCAGCAGCTTGGCGGTCAGCCAGCCGGCGACAAAGGGATACTGCCGGATCATCAGCGCCATGGCCACGGCGCTGCCGAGCAATACCGTATCGACGACATGCGGCAGGATGCGCACCCAGCGCCACTGCAGCCATTCCGGGCGGAACATCATCCAGAGACCGCGCAACAGGAACAGCGTGTAACTCGTCGCAACGCAGCCCACGTGCAGCGCCTTGAGCGTCAGGTAATCCATGCCGGTCAGCGCCTACTGCAGCAGATCGACGCCGGTCAGCGGGTCGTCCCTGTCGCCGGGCCGGTGCAGTCCGGCATCAAAAGGCGCGAATTGCCCGCTCTCGACATCGAGCACGAGGATCTTGCCCTCCTCGATCAGATAATGCCAGCCACGCAGGAACAGACGCCCGGCTTCGACACGCTCACGCACCATCGGATAGCCCATCAGCCGCTCCAGCTGCAGGGCCACGGAACGCTGCTCGGTGCGCCGCAGGGCTTCTTCCGACAGCGTTACCGGCAGCACCGCGTCGCGGCCCAGTTCCAGCCACTTCGCCATGTGCCGCGCCTCGGCCGGCGCGCCGGCATACAGGGCGCGCACCGCGCCGCAATGGCTGTGGCCGCAGACCACGATTTCACTGACATTGAGACTCAGCACCGCGAACTCCACCGCCGCCACGGTGCCGTGATAACCCTGCGAAGCGTCGTACGGCGGCACGAAATTGCCGACATTGCGGACGATGAACAGTTCCCCCGGTCCGCTGTCCATGATCAGATAGGGCAGAACCCGCGAATCGGAGCAGCCGATGAACAGCACCGTGGGGTGCTGGCCTTTCTCGACCAGGTGGCGGAACTGGCTGCGCAACCGCGGAAAATAGCGTGTCTGGAAGCGCCGCAGCCGGCGTACGATTTCGTCGGTCACGGCCTACTCTCCAATGCGGTGCGCCCGTTGCCTGCGGCGCGCAGTACGCCGGTTCCGGTGATTCCCCTCATCACTGAGCCTCCTTACGGCTGATGGTATCGCCTGCCCCGGGCAGTGGCCACAGCAGGGGCAGTATGCGCATCGCGAAAATGAGCAGCGCAAGCCAGCCGAGGATTCCGCCGACGGCGGCCATCGCCCGCAGACCCGCAGCAAGGCCGCCGAGCAGGATAAGCAGACCCGAATGATGCAGACCGAACTGCAGCCAGGCGACCGTTCCCGAGGCTATGGGCCGGCCGGTGAAGCGCGGCAGCATGTGCGCCCCGAGGCCGTAGATCAGCGTCTGCACGAACCCGGCGCCAAACAGGTGCGGGCCGATGCCCCTCAAATCACCCTCCGCCGTCAGCGCGCCCTGCACCGCGAACCACAGCGCGCAGACCAGCAGCCAGAGCATCGCGCTCGAGACAAACCAGCGGTTGTCAACGGACAGTGTGATCCCGGCATGGCGGCGTGCAGCATGGCGGGGCGGCGCCGCGGACACCATCTGCCGCGCCTCGGCCGGGCTCTGCACCCCCACCGCCTTCAGTTCGCCGTCGACCACCACGGCGGGTATCGTCCGCACGCGCAGTCGGTGCGCAAGTTCACGGCCTGCGGTCTGGTTGAGATCGAGAACCGCGAATTCGAAATCCCGCTCGGCAGCGACCTGCGTCCAGACCTTTTCCGCCTGCGGGCAAGTCGGGCACCACTCGGACACCAGCAATTCGACCTTCAATCCGGTCCCCGATTCATTGCGCGCAGCGCATGCACTGCACGTCGTAGCGGTCGATCCACGCCTTCAGACCCTCGATCGCCTGAGCTCCGGTGACCAGATGTTGCAGGGCATGCTCCGGATCGTCCGGCCTGAACAGCAGCAGCCAGGCCTCGGTGTACGGCGCGATGTTGATCAGGTCCGGCTGGTCGAGCACGCGCCCGTTGCGTTCGACGATCACGCCGTCGAAAGGCGCCGGAATGCCGCCGGCCCATTTCCCCGACTCCAGCCGCGCCAGCGGCTTCCGGCGCGGGCGGCGCGATCCGGGGGGACGGATGGCAACATGCTGGATCCGTCCGGCCATGGTCTGCGAGGGATCGGTGATGCCGATCCGGTACAGTCCGTCCGGCTCCGGCTTCACCCACAGGTAGTCGAGGTCGTACCAGAGATCCTCAGGCAATTCGCAGCCGCGGTATTCGGCGTGGGCCATGCATCAACTCCGGTCCAGCGGCGAGCGCCAGCGCACGGTCAGCAGCATGTTGATACCGAACAGCGCCATCGCGCCCACGGTGAAGGCGCCGCCCAGCGCCACCAGCCGGTTGTCATAAACCAGCCACCCGGCAACCATCAGCGGCAGTCCGGCGTTGGCCAGCCAGAACTGGACCGTCGCCACCCGCTCCGAACGCAAGGGGTAGCCCCCGAAGCGGGGAATCACGTGCAGGCCCACGCCGTAGATGGTCATCAGCACAAAACCGAGCAGCATCATATGCCCGTGAATGCGCAGCACATTGCCCGGCAGCAGCTGCGGGTCGACGAGGCGCAGCAGCATCAGCAGGCCGCCCAGCAGGCCGTAGCCCAGGCCGATCGCGACATAGAGCCGGTTACGCCGGTGCATCGTCCCTCTCCACCGGGATGGCCTGCAGAACCTCGCGTGCGCGTGCCTGGAAAGCGCGGTAGCCGATTGCCCAGGCATCATCGCGCGGCGTGGTGGACACCAGTTGCAGCAGCAGCGCCTTCAGCGCCGCCCGATCGGCCTGTGCCCGGGACAATGCCGCAAGAACGCGGTCGTAATCAGCCGCATGGACGAACTCAGCCCTGCGGTCCTGGCACACGCCGATGCAGGGCTGCGCACCTTCAATGCGTCCGCAACCGATACATTGCCACGCGGCAAAACGCTCGACCTCGGCCACCGCCGGCATAATCTGCCGGTCTTCCGCGGACTGTTTAGCCCGGTTTGCCATCCAGGCGCGGCCGGCTGAGTATCGGCCAGTAGCGGACGGCATAAATGCCGAACGCGGCGGCCCACAACAGGCCTGAAATCTGGATGCCCGCCAGGTATGCCGCCGGAAATACCATCGGAACGAATACGCGCACCAGCGCCACGATCTGGATCAGCAGGAAACAGCACAGTTCGAAGCCGTCTGCGCGCAGAGGCCGCGCCGTGTGGCCGCGTGCGGTGCGCGTCATCATGCCGAGTGTCAGCCCGCCGATCGCGCCCACGGTCAGCGCATGAAAAGCATGGGTTTCAGCCACCCATCCCGCCGCGGCCAGCACGCGCAGGCCGAGATAGACGACGATCCAGGCATAACCCGCGTGCAGGATCCAGACCAGCGGCGTGGACAGGGTCCGCCAGGACCGCCACAGCAGCAACCGCAGGCCGTGCGCGAGGGTCGCGACCAGCGCCACGGCGGCGATTACCGCGGTGCCGGGCTGCAGCAGGTCGGCGACAAACAGCACCAGAACCGAGGCCAGTGCCAGCCGCTCGAGCCAGAGGTGGCGCGTCGCGCCGGCGCCGGGCACACCGTTGTTGGTGAACATCGGGATCACCCGCCCGCCGATGACCGCCATGATGAACAGCATCACGTCCAGCCCCAGCACCAGTCCGGCTCGCGGCGGCAGCGACACCATGCCCAGCATTGCGAGGTGCAGCGCGGCAACCAGACCGGCCATCAGCAGCAGCAGTCCGACGAAAAAGTAGTTGCGGGCATTGCCTGCACGCCACAGCGGCAGCGCTATCGCGACGGCGAGCGCCGCCGGAAACGCCGCATTGACGGCTGCAGCCAGACCGCCAAAGGGCGTCAACACCAGCACGCGGCCCGCAACCCAGAGTGCGGCCAGCGCCATCAGCGGAACACCGGTCGGCGTCGGCTCGCCGGTCCAGGCACGCACGGCGGTCAGCAGAAAACCGGCGACCACGGCCAGCGTGTAACCGAACAGCATCTCGTGTCCGTGCCACAGGGGGCCCTGCAGATAGGCGTTATCCAGCAGTCCCGACAGCTGCGCGACCCACAGCAGCACCGAGGCAACGCTGAACACGCTGGCCAGCAGGTAGAACGGCCGAAACCCGAGGTTCCAGAGCGCAAAATGGCCCATCGCGTCCCTCAATCCAGCAACAGCGGACGACCCTGCCGGTCGAAGGGCAGGAACGATGCAACGGCGCCCGCCTTGATCGCCTCGATCATCCGGTCCAGAGAACGGCCCGCATCGGCAGTGCCGGGCGCCCGGCCGTTCCGGCCCGACAGCGCCGCGACGAACACCACCGACCAGTCGCGGCCGAACTGGCGCGACTCCTCCGCCAGCGCGGCAAAACCGGACAACTCCTCCGGCGCCTTGTCCACGCTCATCAGGGGCACCAGCGCCCCGCCCTCGCCTTCGTGGAAACGCGCACGCTGTTCCGGCGTGCAGTCTTCCGGCAGTTCCGCACCGGCGAACACGAACAGCAGGCGCTGCGGTTCAGGCTGCATCCGCGCAGCTCGCAGCAAGTCCTCGAAACTCGCGATGCCCATGTCCGCTTCCGCGGCACCCTCCGTGCGCACCATCATTGCACCAGCGGCGTATCGGCCGCGTCCAGATCAATGCCGCGGATGTCGGCCTGGCCGGCCAGCAGCGACAGGTACTGCCGCAGTGCCGTCACGAAAGTCTGCTGGCGCAGGCTGTTGGCCACCGCGCCGCGCACGGCCTCGAAGGACTGCGCCTGGCCCGGCTCACGCGCCAGCACCTCGACCACATGCAGGCCGAAGCGGCTGTGCACCAGGCGCGGCAGCACGCCCACTTCGCTGCGGCCGAACAGTTCCCGCGCAAACTCGGGTGCGCAGTCTTCAGCGTTCAGCCAGCCGAGATCACCGCCGTTGGCGGCGCTGGGACAGTTGGATAACTCCCGGGCGGCACTGGCAAACACGCCGGCCGACTTGCCGTCGTGACAACGCACGTCGAGCAGCGCAATCTCCGCGCGCCGGCGCAGCGCGGGCAGATCCATGCCCGCGGTGACCGCGAAAAGGATATGCCGGGCGTGCACCCGTTCGCCGGTCTGGTAATTGCCGGAATGGGCGGCATGGTGGCGGCGGCAATCGGCCTCCGAGGGCTCGGGCACCGCGACTTCCCGGTCCAGCAGCTTCTGGATCGCATCCGCAGCGGATTCGCTGATGACGCCATCAGCGGGCGCCTCGTCTTCGGCGTCCAGCAGACCGGCAGCCTGAGCCGCCTGCCGCAGCAGTTCGGTGCAGGCCCGCTGGCGCAACTCTTCCGCGGAAAGCGCCTCTCCCGGCGCGTGGATGGCGCGGCCGTTGACGCTGGCCACTGCGGTCTCGGTCGGTGTTCCGGCAATCATCATCGTCTCCGCTCAGTCTCAGGGTTGTCGCGGCTGGTCATGGCCCGCCGGCAGATTGAGCCGGCGGCTGCGCACCAGTTGTTTCGGCCGCAGCAGGTAGAAGACGGTGGCAAAGCCGCTCCACACGTGAACCAGCCGGCTGAACGGAAACAGCAGGAATATGGTCATCCCCAGCACCAGGTGCACCTTGTACGGCCAGTCCAGCGCGACCAGGCCTTCGGCGGCGCCGACGCGGAAGGTGAACACCCGCTGCGCCCAGTCGGACAGCACCAGCATCACGCTGCCATCGGAATGCGACAACGAGTACGGCAGCGTGATCATGCCCAGCACCAGCTGCACCCAGAGGATGATCAGGATCGCGAGGTCGGTGCGATGGCTGGTCAGGCGGATGCGGGGATCGAAGATGCGGCGGTGGATCAGCAGCGTCAGGCCGATGAAGCAGATGAATCCCGCGATGCCGCCGGCAACGATGGCCACCAGCTGCTTCTGCGCCGGCGTGATGAAAGGCTCGTAGACCCAGTGCGGTGTCAGCAGTCCGAAAAAATGCCCGAAGAACAGGAACAGGATGCCGACATGGAACAGGTTGCTGCCCCAGCGCAGTGTGCCCGTGCGCAGCATCTGCGACGAGTCGCTTTTCCAGGTGTACTGGTCGCGGTCGTAACGCGCGAGGCTGCCCATCAGGAACACCGCCATGCAGATGTACGGATAGGCGCTGAAAAAAAACAGGTGCAGGTAGGTTTCGAAGGTTGTCATGCTGCGGCTCCCGTTTCCGGTTTGCGTCGTACCAGGTGGATGGGCTGCACGCGGTCCGGCCGCGCCTGCCCTTTCACGGAGCAGCCGTCAAAGGCCGGCGGCTCGG
>JAEYXO010000242.1 GCA_023431245.1 Pseudomonadota bacterium
GCCAGAGCAAGGCCGACCCCGGCGCAATGGAACACGCCTTTACCCTCGCCACCCGGCTCGCTGCCGGACGCAAGGCAGCGGCTGCCGCAAACGCGGCGGCTTGAAACCGCAGCAGCACCATAACCAACCTTATAACCGGAGGAAACCCATGAACCGACACCTGACGACGCGCCTGATGGCGGGCGCCGTGCTGGCCTGCTTCGCCGCACCCGGCATCGCCGCCGAATGGCAGCCGACCAAACCGATCCGCATGCTGGTGGGCTTTGCGCCAGGCGGCGGCACCGACACCACCGCCCGGGCCATGGGCAACAAGCTGAGCGAGCGCCTCGGCCAACAGGTGATCATCGACAACCGCCCCGGCGCTGCCGGCAACATCGCCACCGAGATCGTCGCGGGCGCAACCCCCGACGGCCATACGATCATCATGGGCACCATCGCGGCACTGGCCATCAACCCCTCGCTCTACAAGAAGCTGCCCTTCGATCCGCTGAAAGACGTGCTGCCGATCACCCGCGCGGTGGATTCCACCAACGCGCTGGTCGTGCACCCCTCGGTGCCCGCCAAAAGCGTCAAGGAACTGATCGCGCTGGCCAAGATCAAGCCACTCAACGGCGGCTCCTCGGGCGTCGGCGGCGCCGGCCACCTCGCGCTGGAACTGTTCAATCTGCAGGCCGGCACCAAGATCGTCCATGTTCCGTACAAGGGCGGCGGCCCGGCGATGGTCGACCTGCTGGGTGGCCAGATCAACCTGATCTTCGCAACGGCCGCGAGCGCGGTCGGCCACATCAAGTCCGGCAAGATCCGCGCGCTGGCCGTGTCCACGGCCAAGCGTTCCGGACTGCTGCCCGAACTGCCCACTGTGGCGGAAGCCGGTCTCAAAGGTTTCGAGGCCAACAACTGGTACGGCCTGCTCGCTCCGGCGAAAACACCACGCAACATCATTGATCGCCTGAACAAGGAATCCATCGCGGCACTCAATATGCCGGACGTCAAGGAGCTGCTGTTCAGGCAGGGTCTGGACGTCTCGACCAGCACGCCGGAGGCCTTCGGCGCCTACATCAGGGCGGAAAAGGCGCAATGGGAAAAGGTGATCAAGGCTGCCAACCTGTATCACACTAACTGACAAGCAAACTAAATCGTTTGCTGACAAAAAAGACTGCGGGGCACTGGCCTCGCAGTCTTTTTTTTTGCGAAAATGCTGCATCGCACATCGCCGATAATTCCGGAGAAAACCCAATGAACCTTCTGCGCCGCATCACCACCCTGCTCGCCGCCGGACTGTTCGCGGCGCCGGCATTGGCCGCCGACTGGCAACCCAGCAAGCCGGTCCGCTTCATCGTCGGGTTCCCGCCCGGAGGCGCCACCGCCCTCGTCGCACGCATCCTGCAGCCCAAGCTGGCCGCCAGCCTCGGCAACCAGGTGATCGTCGACAACCGGCCCGGCGCCAACGGCGTGATCTCGATGCAGATCCTGTCGCGTTCGGAACCCGACGGCCACAGTGTCGGCATGTCGCACATCGGCTCGATGGTGGTCAGCCCGGCCATCCAGAACACCGGTTACGACCCGATGAAGGATTTCGTGCATGTCGGGATGCTGGTCACACTGCAGAACATCCTGATCACCCATCCCTCGGTGCCTGCAAAAAATATCGGTGAATTCATCGCCCACGCCAAAAGCCAGCCCGGCAAGGTCAACTATGCAACCTCGGGCGTGGGCAGCCCGGGCCACCTTGCCGTCGCGCTGCTCGAAGGCATGACCGGCATCAGCCTGAACCATGTGCCGTACAAGGGCGGCGGTCCGGCCATCACCGATCTCATCGGCGGCCACGTGCCGGCATTCATGGCGGTGATCTCGACTGCGGTGCCCCATGTGCAGTCGGGCAAGGTCCGCGCGCTTGGCGTCACCGGCGCCAAACGCGCCGAAGCACTTCCCGCGGTGCCGACCATCGCCGAAGCCGGCGTCAAGGGTTACCTCGCGATCAACTGGTACGGCCTGTCAGCCGCGCCGAAAACCCCGCCGGCCATCATCAACCGGCTGAGCAAGGACTTCACCGCCGCGCTGAATGCACCCGACGTCATCAAGCAGCTCAAGGATCGCGGCATCGATTCGTCGCCGTCGAGCGGCGCCGAATACCAGAAGTTCATCCGTGAAGAACAGGCGCGCTGGGTGCCGGTTATCAAGCGCGCAAAAATCGAAGCCAATTGAGCGCCGCCTGAGCCACCCCTGCACCGGGCTTCGCCGGAATACCGCCCGTCCCGCCTCTGCGCGACGGGCGGTTCTTTGTCCGGCAATTCGCTTCACGCGCAGTAAAATCCCGTGGCGACCCGCAGCAGCAACGGAGGAACCCCAGAAATGATCATCGACTGCCACGGCCACTACACCACCGCCCCCAAATCGCTCGAAGCCTTCCGCCAGAAGCAGATTGCCGGCCTCAGGGATCCGGCCCTCAGTCCGGCGAAAAACTCGCTGAAAATCACCGATGACGAACTGCGGGAGACCATCGAAGGCGCACAGCTGCGCATCCAGCGCGAGCGAGGCACCGACATGACCATATTCTCGCCGCGCGCCGGCGGCATGGCCCACCACGTCGGCAACGCCGCCACCAGTGCGCTGTGGACCGACATCTGCAACGAACTGATTCACCGCGTCTGCACGCTGTTCCCGAAAAACTTCACCGGCGTCTGCCAGCTGCCGCAGAGCCCCGGCGTGCGGCCGGACAACTGCATCCCGGAACTCGAACGTTGCGTGAAGGAATACGGTTTCATCGGCTGCAACCTCAACCCGGATCCCTCCGGCGGCTACTGGACCGACCCGCCGCTGACCGACAAGTGGTGGTACCCGCTGTACGAAAAGATGGTCGAACTCGACGTGCCGGCAATGGTCCACGTCAGCTCCTCCTGCAACCCGGCCTTCCATTTCACCGGTGCGCACTACATCAACGGCGACACCACCGCCTTCATGCAGTTCATCACCGCCGACCTGTTCCGGGATTTCCCGACCCTGAAGTTCATCATCCCGCACGGCGGCGGCGCGGTGCCCTACCACTGGGGCC
>JAEYXO010000251.1 GCA_023431245.1 Pseudomonadota bacterium
CTTTCGCAGTGATGCGGCCACGCGCGGTGCTGCCGCCTTCCGGGACCTGGCCTGCGGCATCGGCGATCCGGCCGCTGTAGGCCCGCCAGTCGGAAACCTGCGCACGGTATTCCTTGACGGCGTCACCCTGCGAAATCGCGGCGAGTTCCTGCGCATCCGGCACCCGCAGGATGCGCCCGGATTTGACGAGGTTCATATTGTTGCGGATGAATGCGTCGGGATTGCTGCGGTAAAGACCGACCAGCATCTGCTCCAGCGAAACCCCCTGCGGCTTCAGGCTGGCGGCAATCTTGCCGAGGGTTTCACCCTTGGCAATCGGCCCGTATTCCTGCGCTCCGCCCGGCGCTGCAGCTGCCGGAGCCGGTGCCGCAGCAGGCGCCGGCGCTGCCGGGGCCGCCACGATGGGTTTCGATGCTGGCGCCGCTGGAGTCACCGCC
The DNA here is from genome assembly GCA_023431245.1 of Pseudomonadota bacterium. GTDB lineage: Bacteria > Pseudomonadota > Gammaproteobacteria > Burkholderiales > SG8-41. The sequence goes on from JAEYXO010000251.1 coordinate 438, forward strand.
GGCGCCGCGAGAGCCTGTGCCTGCTGGCCGTAGCCGGGCGGATCCAGCAGCGCGGTGTACTCGCGAACGATCTTGCCTCCCGACCAGGAGAGTTCGATCAGCAGATCGACAAAGGGCTCGTTCAGCGGACGGGAGCCGGTGACCTTGATATACGACTGACCGCCCGGCCGTCGCTCGATACTCAGCTTGAGGCCGGTTACACCGGAGTTGTATTGAAGGTTGGCCTGCTGATACGCATCCGGGGACGCCAGGCGAACCGTGAGCGTCGAGGCGTCATCACCCCTTACGGCCACCAGATCAATCTCCGCGCTCAGCGGCTGACCCAAACTCGATTGCACCGTGAGCCGTCCGAGACCGGCTGCGTGCGCCATCCAGGGCGCGAGCAGCAGCAGTGTTACAGCCAGTGCCTTGCCAAGAGAGAAAGTGCGCACGAACCGCTCCCGTATCGTTTTTTTATGGGACAACAAAGTTAGCATCAATCAGTTAGGCATGCAAGCTAACAAAACCTCTAATGTTGCTGCCCAACCACATATTTTTAAAGGAATTTTCGGCTCAAGGCTGCTCGAACTTTCCTTCCGCTACGATGACTGCCTCCCTGCAGGATCAGGCGCTTACCGGAACACTCGTTGCCTGGCGTTGGCGCACCGCAGCATCCGATTCCAGCACTATGCGCAGCATGCGGCGCAGCGGCTCGGCCGCCCCCCACAACAACTGGTCGCCAACAGTGAAAGCCGCGAGATACTCGCCGCCCATCGGCAGTTTGCGCAGGCGCCCGACAGGCACTGTGAGGGTGCCGGTAACTGCCGTCGGTGTCAGTCCGCGCAGCGTGGCTTCGCGCTCGTTGGGAATCACCCGGACCCAGTCGTTGGCGCTGGCAAGCAGGCGCTCGATTTCCGGCAGCGGCACATCCCGGGTCAGCTTCAGTGTCAAAGCCTGGCTGTGGCAGCGCATCGCACCGATGCGCACGCAGACGCCATCCACCGGCAGCGGATTCGCTTCGCGGCCCAGGATCTTGTTGGTCTCGGCCATGCCCTTCCACTCTTCCTTGCTCTGGCCGTTGCCCAGATCCTTGTCGATCCAGGGCAGCAGGCTGCCGGCAAGCGGGTGGCCGAAGTTTTCGGTCGGAACCCCTCCCTTGCGCAAGGTGTCGGCCACCACACGGTCGAGTTCGAGAATCGCCGAGGACGGCTTGTCGAGCAGCGGCTTCGCCACCGCGTGCACCGCGCCCATCTGCGCCACCAGTTCGCGCATGTTCGCCGCACCGGCCCCGGAAGCCGCCTGGTAGGTCATCGCGGTCAGCCATTCCACCAGACCGGCCTTGAACAGCCCGCCCAGCGCCATCAGCATCAGGCTCACGGTGCAGTTGCCGCCAATATAGTTTTTAACGCCCTTCGCCAGCGCGGCGTCGATGACATCGCGGTTGACCGGGTCGAGGATGATCACCGCGTCCGGCTGCATGCGCAGCGCCGAGGCGGCATCAATCCAGTAGCCGTCCCAGCCGGCCGCGCGCAGCTTCGGGAAAATGGCGTTGGTGTAGTCGCCGCCCTGGCAGGAAATCAGCACGTCCATCTTCGCCAGTGCCTCGATGCTGTTGGCGTCGGCGACCGGGCCCGTTGCACGGCCGATGTCCGGCCCCTTGCCTCCGGCCTGCGAAGTCGAGAAAAAAGTCGGCGTGACGAGATCGAAGTCATGCTCTGCCAGCATGCGTTCGACAAGCACGGAGCCGACCATGCCCCGCCATCCGATGATTCCGACCTGTTTCATGCAAACACCTTTAAAAACAAAGTATTACTCTAAACCAATCAGAGCGCCGCGACTACTGCATCGCCCATTTCGACGGTACCGACCTTTTTTGCGCCCGGCTCGTCGATGTCGGGCGTACGGTAGCCCGCGGCCAGCACGCTTTTGACCGCCGCCTCGATGCGATAGGCCCACTCGTCCTTGTTGAAGGTATAACGCAGCATCATCGCCGTCGACAGGATCGTCGCCAGCGGATTCGCGATGTTCCTGCCGGCAATGTCCGGCGCCGAACCGTGGATCGGCTCGTAGAGACCGCCGCCGCCCGAATTGAGCGAGGCCGAGGGCAGCATGCCGATCGAGCCGGTCAGCATCGAGGCCTCGTCGGACAGGATGTCGCCAAAGATGTTGCCGGTGACGATGACATCGAACTGCTTGGGATTCCTCACCAGCTGCATTGCCGCGTTGTCGACGTACATATGCGACAGCGCCACTTCCGGATACTTTTTCGCGACATCAATGACGATCTCGCGCCAGAAGCGGCTGGTCTCGAGCACGTTTTCCTTGTCCACCGAGCACAGTTTCTTGCCGCGCTTGAGTGCCGTCTGGAAACCGACCTCGGCGATGCGGCGGATCTCCGGCTCCGAATAGAGCATCGTGTCGTAGCCTTCGCGCTCACCCCGCGCGTTGTCGCGGCGGCCGCGCGGCTCGCCGAAGTAGATGTAGCCGGTCAGTTAGCGGATGATCATCAGGTCGAGACCCGACACCACCTCCGGCTTCAGCGTCGATGCATGTACCAGTTCCGGGTACAGCACCGCCGGACGCAGATTGGCAAACAGGCCGAGCTCCTTGCGGATGCGCAGGATGCCCTGCTCCGGCCGCTGCGGTCTGGGCAGTGCGTCGTATTTCGGGCCGCCCACCGCGCCGCAGAGCACGGCGTCGGCGGCCTTCGCCAGCTTCAGTGTGGGTTCCGGCAGCGGATCGCCGTGGGCGTCAAAACCGGCACCCCCGAAGGGCGCCTCCTCCATTTCAAGCTTGAGGCCGTCTTCAGCCAGGCGGCGCAGCACTTTAAGTGCCTGGCCGACGATTTCGGGACCGATGCCGTCACCGGCAAGTACTGCAATTTTCATCGTGATTCCGTTCGGACTGGAGGTCTGGATCAGGCGAACAGCCAGGGCTGGGCCGCCTTGTGTTTCGCTTCGAAGGCACGGATCTCGTCGGCGTGGCCCAGCGTCAGGCCGATGTCGTCGAGACCGTTCAGCATGCAGTGCTTGCGGTGCGGATCGATGTCGAACTTGAAGGTTTCGCCGCTCGGCGTCGTCACCGACTGTTGCTCAAGGTCGATCGCCAGCCGGTAACCCTCGGTGGCCTCGGTCTCGCGGAACAGCTGATCGACGATCTTGGGATCGAGCTTGATCAGCAACAGCCCGTTCTTCAGGCTGTTGTTGTAGAAGATGTCCGCAAAACTCGGCGCAATGATGGTCTGGATGCCGAACTGCAGCAGCGCCCAGGGCGCGTGCTCGCGCGAAGAACCACAGCCGAAATTTTCGCGTGCGAGCAGCACCGTCGCACCGATGAAGCGGTTCTTGTTGAGCACGAAATCCTTGTTGAGCGGCCGCCCCGTGTTGTCGGCATCCGGCTCGCCGCGATCAAGGTAGCGCCATTCGTCAAACAGGTTCGGGCCGAAGCCGGTGCGCTTGATCGACTTCAGGAACTGCTTGGGGATGATGGCGTCGGTGTCGACGTTGGCGCGATCAAGCGGCGCCACCAGTCCCTCCTTGCGGATGAATTTTTCCATGCTACTTCGTCGACCTCTGGATCGCCTCGCCGGCCTTTTCGACGTCCTTGCCCACGCCGGCCACGGTGTTGCAGCCCGCCAGCACCATCATTGCCACCATCATCATGATCATGCGTTTCATCAGGATCTCCTTTGAGGTTTCAGGACAACTCGCGTACATCGACAAAATGCCCGGCCACCGCCGCTGCTGCTGCCATCGCCGGACTCACCAGATGCGTACGGCCGCCGGGCCCCTGGCGGCCTTCGAAATTGCGGTTCGAGGTCGACGCGCAGCGCTCTCCCGGGCTCAACTGGTCCTCGTTCATGCCGAGGCACATCGAGCAACCGGGCTCGCGCCACTCGAAACCGGCCTCGAGGAATACCTTGTCCAGCCCTTCCTGCTCCGCCTGCGCTTTCACCTGGCCGGAGCCCGGCACCACCATGGCCAGTTTCACGTTGCCGGCAACCTTGCGCCCCTTGACCACCTGCGCCGCGGCGCGGATGTCCTCGATGCGCGAATTGGTGCAGGCGCCGATGAACACCTTGTCGATGCGGATCCCGGTGATCGGCGTGTTCGGCTTCAGATCCATGTATTGCAGTGCCCGCGCGTAGCCTTCGCGCTTCACCGGGTTGGTTTCCTGCGCCGGGTCCGGCACCTTGCCGTCGACCGTGGTCACCATCTCTGGTGACGTGCCCCAGGTCACCTGCGGAATGATCTCCTCCGCGCGCAGCGTCACCACGGCGTCGAATTTCGCATCCGCATCGCTGACCAGCGTACGCCAGTAAGCCACCGCCTTGTCCCACATGGCGCCGGTGGGCGCAAACATGCGGCCTTTGCAGTAGTCGATGGTCTTGTCGTCGACGGCAACCATGCCGGTACGTGCGCCGGCCTCGATCGCCATGTTGCACAGGGTCATGCGCCCCTCCATGGAGAGGCCGCGGATCGCACTGCCGGTGAATTCGATGGCATAACCCGTGCCGCCGGCAGTGCCGATCTTGCCAATCACGGCGAGCGCGATGTCCTTGGCGGTGACGCCAAAGCCGAGCGTGCCCTCGACGGCAATCTTCATGTTTTTGTACTTCTTCATGACCATGCACTGCGTGGCGAGCACGTGCTCGACCTCGCTGGTGCCGATGCCGAAGGCCAGTGCGCCAAAGGCGCCGTGGGTGCTGGTGTGCGAATCGCCGCAGACCACGGTCATGCCGGGCAGCGTCGCGCCGTTCTCCGGTCCGATCACGTGCACGATGCCCTGCCGCTTGTCGAGGAAGGGGAAATAGACCTTGGCCTTGAACTCCTTGATGTTCTTGTCCAGCGTCTCGACCTGCAGCCGCGATACCTTGTCGGTGATGCCGTCGAGGCCCTTGTCCCAGTTGCGCGTCGGCGTGTTGTGGTCGGCCGTGGCCACCACGGAGTCCGTGCGCCAGACCTTGCGGCCGGCCAGTTTGAGGCCTTCGTAGGCCTGGGGACTGGTGACTTCGTGGACCAGGTGGCGGTCGATGTAGATCAGCGCCGTGCCGTCCGCCTCGCTGCGAACGAGGTGGCTGTCCCAGAGTTTGTCGTAGAGGGTTTTGCCTGCCATGGGTTTTGCCATTGGATTTCGGTAAGACTACGGAAACCCTGAATTATGTCACAGGGACGAGCACCTCCCCTGTGGACTGCGTCACGCGCGATTCAGCCGGGACGCAGCCAGCACCACAGCACGGCCGCCGCCGCCAGCGCGCATGCGCCCCCCAGAGTGAACGTCAGTTCCGCGCCGAGCCCGCCCCAGGCATAACCGCTGGCCAGGCCGCCGATGGTGCCGCCGATGCCATAGGCCAGGCTGCCGTAAATCGCCTGCCCGCGGGCCTGGTGGCGGCCGCGGAATAGCCGGTGGACAACGCCGATCGCCGCGGCATGAAAGGCGCCGAAACTTGCCGCATGCAGGGTCTGTGCGGCCAGCAGCAGGACCATGCTGTCCGCACCCCAGCCGATCACCACGAAGCGCAGCGCCGCCAGCAGCGTGCTGGCAATCAGGATCTGGCGCATCGTGTACGCCTTGTAGAGCCGCGACATCCAGACAAAGATGCCGATTTCGCAGACCACGCCCAGCGCCCACAGCCAGCCGGCGAAGGACTTGCTGTAGCCGTAATCGACGAGATGGATCGTGTAGAAGGTGTAATACGGTCCGTGCGCCATCGCCACAAGCGCCGAGGCTGCGATGATCGCAATCACCTCCGGGCGCCGCACCACCTGCCACACCGACCGGTCGTCCCCGGGATGCGACACCGCCGGCGCGTCCGCCACCACACAGGACAGCAACAGCATGCAGGCCATCAGCGCCGCGATCACCCACAGCAGCGCCCGCGGGCTGGTGAGATCGAGCAGGTAGCCCACCGCGACCACCGCAGCGATGAAACCCACGGAGCCCCAGACACGGATGCGTCCGTAACGCGCGGTTTCATCACCGAGCTGCGACAGCGTGGTCGCCTCGACCAGCGGCAGCGCGGCACTCCAGAAAAAGGTCATCGCAAAGAGCACCGTGCACAGCAGCGCGAAACTCTCGCCGCCGAAAACACCGAGAAAGGCCAGCGTGCCGAGCGTCCCCGACCAACGCACGACCCGCATCCGCTGTCCGCTGCGATCCGCCAGCCAGCCCCAGAGATGCGGCGCGAGGATGCGCGTGAGTTGCGGCAACGCCATCAGCATGCCGATCTCGACGGCGCCCATGCCGACGGAATTCAGGTACAGCGCGAAAAACGGCGCAAAGGCGCCGAGATAGGCGAAATAGAAAAAGTAGAACGCGGAGAGATTGAGATGGATCGACCGGGACACGGGCGGCGCCGCGCGCGCCGCGCACGGAATCTATAAGTATTTGTTTTTAAACAATTATTTAAGTAATGCTCAGGCTTCGTCGGGATCCGGGTTTTCCGCCGCAGCGGCCGCCCGCAGTTTCTCGACGACACCCGCCGGCGCCTGAGCAGCGATCACCGGCGTGCCGGTATTCACGTCGGCGTTCTGCGCACGATGGCGCAGCGCGTGATCCATCAGGGTCAGCGCCAGCATGGCCTCGCAAATCGGGGTCGCACGGATACCGACACAGGGATCGTGGCGGCCGTGGGTTTCGATCAGCGCGGCCCGGCCCGCGGTGTCGACGGTGTGGCGCGCCAGACGGATGCTCGAGGTCGGCTTCACCGCGACATTGACGACGATGTCCTGCCCGGTCGAGATGCCGCCCAGCACGCCGCCGGCGTTGTTCGATACGAAGCCCTGCGGCGTCATTTCATCCGAGTGTTCGGTACCGCGCTGACTGACGGCGGCAAAGCCGGCGCCGATCTCGACGCCCTTCACCGCATTGATGCTCATCATGTTGTAGGCGATGTCGGCATCGAGCTTGTCGTAGACCGGCTCGCCGAGTCCCACCGGCACGCTCGTGGCGATGGTGGTGATCTTCGCGCCGACCGAATCGCCGGACTTGCGCAGCCGGTCCATGAAGGTCTCGAGTTCGGCGACGATACCGGCGTTGGGCGCGAAAAACGGGTTGTTGCCGACCTCGTCCCAGGCCACGAAGGGAATCCCGACCGGGCCGAGCTGCGACATGTAGCCGCGGATCACCGTGCCGTATTTTTCCTTGAGCCATTTCTTGGCGATGGCCCCTGCAGCCACGCGTACCGCGGTCTCGCGTGCCGACTGGCGGCCGCCGCCGCGGTAGTCGCGGATGCCGTATTTCTGCCAGTAGGTGTAGTCGGCGTGGCCGGGGCGGAACAGATCCTTGATCTTGGAGTAGTCTTTGCTCCGCTGGTCGGTATTGCGGATCAGCAGGCCGATCGGCGTGCCCGTGGTTTTGCCTTCAAACACACCGGACAGGATTTCAACCTTGTCTTCCTCGCGGCGCTGGGTCACGTGGCGCGAGGTGCCGGGCTTGCGGCGATCGAGTTCGAGCTGGATGTCAGCCTCCGTCAGCGCCAGCCCCGGCGGGCAACCGTCGACCACGCAGCCGATCGCCGGCCCGTGCGATTCGCCGAAGGAAGTGACGCAGAACAGGGTGCCCAGAGTGCTGCCCGACATGAGGTAAAAACTCCATTAAAATCAAGCACGAAGTTTAACACAGCCGCCATTCCTCACGAGCGCAGCCATGAGCGAAAAACCCGATCCCGACAAGATCAAAGGCCCCGGCGGCCTCAACATGCACGAGTTGCACGAACTGGTGAAGCAGAGCCATGCCCGCGACCGGGCCAACCGCGCGCCAAACGCATTGAAGCAGCCGCAAAACCGCTGGCAGCGGCTGGTGCGCTACGTATGGGATAAAAAACGGGGTTAAAAAGCGCGGCTAATACCTGCGCAGGAACTCCAGCCCCCAGGCCACGCCGAAGCCGGTGCAGTCGGTCGCCACCGCGCCGAGCCCGCCCTTGCAGCCATGGGCCGACAGGTCCATGTGGATCCACGGCGTCTTGCGGGTGAAACGCTGCAGCAGCCGCGCGGCAAGGATGTGGTCGGCCTCGCCGTCGAGCGTGCACTGCTTGACGTCGGCAACCGCGCTGTCGAGCGCGCTGTCGTAATCCTCGTCCATAGGGAAGCGGCACAGCCGCTCGCCGGCCTGCACGCCCGCGCGCAGCGCCTGGTCCGCGATGTCGTCGCCAGTGGCAAAAATGCCGCTGTAGCGCGTGCCTACGGCAACATGCATCGACCCGGTCAGCGTCGCGAAATCGACGATCAGCCCCGGTTTCGCCCTGGCGGCCAGCGTCAGCGTGTCGGCCAGCACCATCCGTCCTTCGGCGTCGGTATGCACGACCTCGATGGTGGTGCCGTCCAGCGCGGTGACAATGTCATTTTGCTTGTACGCGCGCGGGCTCAGGTGGTTCTGCGCCAGCGCCAGCCAGCAATCGATGTTGATCTTGAGTTTTGCCGCAGTCGCCGCCGTCAGGATGCCCAGCGCCACCGCCGAACCGTTCATGTCCTCGTGCATGCCCATCATGTAG
>JAEYXO010000092.1 GCA_023431245.1 Pseudomonadota bacterium
CGCAGATCATCGATCCCTCGACCATCGATGCCGACGGCCGCTGTGTGTTCGGCGCCACCGTGGAACTCGAGGATGTTTCGGGCGGCACCACGGTGACCTACCAGATCGTCGGCGATGACGAGGCCGATATCAAGCAGGGCAAGATCTCGATCAGTTCACCGATTGCGCGCGCGCTGATCGGCAAGTACGCCGGTGACGTCGCCGAGGTGCAGGCACCGGGCGGCGTGCGCGAATACGAGATCATCGACGTCCGCTACGTCTGATGCGCAGACTTGCCGAAGCGTTGCAGGCTGTTGCCGCGACGCTGTGGGTCGGCGGCCTGTGGGTGACCGGTTACATGGTCGCGCCGGTACTGTTTTCCACACTGCCTGACCGCAACCTGGCGGGCCTGCTCGCAGGAAAACTGTTCGGCCTGATGGCCTGGGTTGGCATTGGCTGTGCGCTGTACCTGCTCCTGTTCCGTTTTGCGCGCCATGGCGTGGCGGCGTTCCGCCAGGGCGTGTTGTGGGTTCTGTTGCTGATGCTGGCATTGGTCTGCGCCGGCGAATTCGGCGTGCAGCCGGTGATGGCGGCGCTGAAGGCGCAGGCGCTGCCACAGCAGATCATGGAATCGGTGTTGCGTGACCGCTTTGCGGCCTGGCATGGTGTGTCGAGCGGCCTCTACGTGATACAGAGCCTGCTCGGCATCGCGCTGGTCATCCTTCTGGGGCGCGAAAAATAACTTTTAAAAACAATTGCTTGCAGGGTATTAACCCTGGAAGCTGCGTTTCGTCCGATGGGGTGTCTTGCGGCCCCGGGTTTTTGCCGGTTTTTTTGCGCTCCGGGCGCCGCGGTCCGGGGAAGCCGTCGTTGACGCATCATCGGGACGTGGCCTGAAGATCACCAGTATTTTTCCGATATGCTGCACGGGCGCCGCATCGAGTGGCTCGCAGATCGCTTCGACCATGCCGGCCCGGGCATCGCGGTCGTCACCCAGCACACGGATCTTGATCAGTTCGTGGCTTTTCAGGCTGATGTCGATTTCTCGCAGCACTTTCGGCGTCAGGCCGGCATCGCCGATCATGACCACCGGCTGCAGATGGTGTGCACGGGCCTTGAGGGCGCGGCGTTCGGCGGGAGTCAGTGGTTTCATGGAGTTTGCGGGTAATTGGTAATTGGTGAATGGTAACCCGGAAGGCGGGCTGTTCTGTGGCTCTTAACGAATTACCATTCACCAATCACCATTCACCGGGTTGACAAGGTGGCACGCAACAAGAGCAGCAAGGCGTGGATGCATGAACACGTCAACGATCCCTATGTGCGCCGCGCGCAGGCGGAAGGCATGCGCTCGCGCGCGGCCTACAAGCTGGAGCAGTTGGCCGAGCGCGACAAGCTGCTGAAGCCCGGGATGACCGTGGTCGATCTCGGCTCAACGCCGGGTGGCTGGTCGCAGGTTGCCGCCAGGGCCGTAGGCGCCTCGGGCCGGGTGGTCGCGGTGGATCTGCTGGAGATGGTTCCGGTGGCCGGCGTGCGCTTCATTCACGGCGATTTCGGCGACGATGCGGTGCTGGAGGAAATCGAGCGCGCGCTGGACGGGCAGGGTGCCGATCTTGTGTTGTCCGACATGGCCCCCAATCTGAGCGGTGTTGCCGGCACCGACCAGGCCCGCAGCATCGGGCTGGCCGAACTGGCACTGGATTTTGCAGTCAAGCACCTGAAACCACGGGGTAATTTCCTGGTCAAAGTGTTCCAGGGTTCGGGTTTCGAGGCGCTGGTGGCGGAGATCAGGCGCAGTTTTGTCCAGGTCGTGATCCGCAAGCCCGAAGCCTCCCGCAGCCGGTCGAGCGAGGTGTATGTGGTGGCCAAGGGCTTGAAGGCGGGACCGAAGGCCGGCTGACCATCGCCATATACCCCGGGAACGCCGGGGCGCGGCGGGGCTGCCTGTGCTGCGTCATGCAGCGAAAAAGTTTAGAATTGAACCACTTAGCTTAAGCGGCACCTTCCGGGCGCCGCGCAACAAGGAGCGGCCTTGAACAATCTGATGAAAAACATGGCGATCTGGCTGGTGATCGCGCTGGTGCTGATGACGGTGTTCAACCAGTTCAACGTGCGCCAGACCACGCAGAAGGCCATGGAGTATTCCCAGTTCATCGACGAGGTGAAGCAGGGCAAGATCGCCAAGGTCACCATCGAGGGTCGCGTCGTCAAGGGCGTCAAGACCACCGGCGAGAAATTCACGACCTACTCACCGTCTGACATCTGGATGGTCACTGATCTGCTGAAGAATGGCGTCATCGTCGAGGCCAAGCCCGAGGAAGAGCCTTCGCTGCTGATGAACATCTTTGTGTCCTGGTTCCCGATGCTGCTGCTGATCGGCGGGTGGATTTTCATCATGCGCCAGATGGAGGGTGGCGGCCGCGGCGGTGCCTTCTCCTTCGGCAAGAGCCGTGCACGGATGCTCGATGAAAACAACAACACGGTGACCTTCGCCGACGTTGCCGGTTGCGAGGAGGCGAAGGAAGAGGTCTCGGAGCTGGTCGAGTTCCTGCGCGATCCTTCAAAGTTCCAGAAGCTCGGCGGCCGCATTCCGCGCGGCGTGCTGATGGTCGGCAACCCCGGCACCGGCAAGACGCTGCTGGCGCGCGCGATCGCCGGTGAGGCCAAGGTGCCGTTTTTCTCGATCTCCGGTTCCGATTTCGTCGAGATGTTCGTCGGCGTGGGTGCCGCGCGTGTGCGTGACATGTTCGAGAACGCGAAGAAGCACGCCCCCTGCATCGTGTTCATCGACGAGATCGACGCGGTCGGCCGCCAGCGTGGCGCCGGCCTCGGCGGCGGCAACGACGAGCGCGAACAGACGCTGAACCAGCTGCTGGTCGAAATGGACGGTTTCGAGGCGAACTCGGGCGTGATCATCATCGCCGCCACCAACCGGCCCGACGTGCTGGACCCGGCGCTGCTGCGCCCGGGCCGCTTCGACCGCCAGGTCGTGGTGCCGCTGCCGGACATCCGCGGCCGCGAGCAGATCCTGCTGGTGCACATGCGCAAGGTGCCGATCTCGCCCGACGACAAGGCCGACATCATCGCCCGCGGCACGCCCGGATTCTCCGGCGCCGACTTGGCCAACCTGGTCAACGAAGCGGCGCTCTTTGCCGCGCGCGGCAACAAGCGCCTGGTCGACATGGAGGATTTCGAGCGCGCGAAGGACAAGATCATGATGGGCGCCGAGCGCCGCTCGATGGTCATGCCGGAGCACGAGCGCCGCAACACCGCCTACCACGAGGCCGGCCACGCGCTGGTCGCGCGCCGCCTGCCGCTGACCGATCCGGTACACAAGGTCACGATCATCCCGCGCGGCCGCGCGCTGGGCGTGACCATGCAGTTGCCGACGGAAGACCGCTACAGCATGAACCGCGACCAGATCCTGCAGAACATCTCGGTGCTGTTCGGCGGCCGCATCGCCGAGGAGGTGTTCATGGGCCAGATGACCACCGGTGCCTCCAATGACTTCGAGCGCGCCACCGAAATGGCGCGCAACAAGGTCACCCGCTGGGGCATGAGCGACAACCTCGGCACGATGGTCTATGGCGAGAACGAGGCCGAGGTGTTCCTCGGCCGCTCGATCACCACGCACAAGAACATGTCGGAAGAAACCATGCGCAAGGTCGATGCGGAAATCCGCCGCATCATCGACCAGCAGTACGCACTGGCGCGCAAGCTGATCGAGGAAGACCGCGAAAAGGTCGAGGCGATGGCCAAGGCGCTGCTGGAATGGGAAACCATCGATTCCGAGCAGATCGAGGACATCATGCAGGGCCGGCCGCCGCGCGAGCCGAAGCCGGTGGCTGCAACGCCGCCCAAGCCGCCCAAGGACAGCACACCTGGCGCCGCGGCGACCAGCACGCCGGCGGCCGAAGCCTGATGGCGGCAAGCGGTGATTGGTGAATGGTGATCGGTAAGCGTTTGTGCAGGACGGCAGGGGTTTCCCCTGCCGTTTTTGTTTTTGCCTTGCTGCACGCCCGGTGATGTTCCACTGCGGAAAATACCGGTTTGCACTCGATCGCCCGCTGATCATGGGCGTGGTCAACGTGACGCCCGATTCCTTTTCCGACGGCGGCCGTTTCCTCCAGGTCCAGGCGGCCGTGGACCATGCGCGGCGGCTGGTCGACGAAGGTGCGGACCTGCTGGACATTGGCGGCGAATCGACGCGGCCCGGTGCGGCGCCGGTGGCGCTCGACGAGGAACGCCGCCGCGTGCTGCCGGTGATCGAGGCGCTGGCCGGTGCCGGCGTGCCGCTGTCGATCGACACCCAGAAGCCCGAACTGATGCGCGAGGCGGCTGTAGCCGGTGCGGCACTGATCAACGATGTCAACGGCTTCGAGGCGCCGGGTGCTTTCGCGGCGGTGGCCGGCAGCGCTTGCGCGGTCTGCATCATGCATAAACAAGGGGATCCGCGCAGCATGCAGCAGGCGCCGCAGTACGCGGACGTCGTGGCGGAGGTCGACGCCTATCTGAGGCGGCGGGCCGCCGCCGCGGAACAGGCCGGAATCGCGCGCGAACGCATCGTCATCGATCCCGGTTTCGGCTTCGGCAAGACCCTGGAGCACAACCTGGCGCTGCTGCGCGGACTCAAATCGGTCGCCGCAGCGGGTTATCCGGTGCTCGCGGGACTGTCGCGCAAATCGATGATCGGCGCGCTGACCGGCAGGCCGGTCGGTGAACGCATGCCCGGTAGCGTTGCTGCCGCGCTGCTTGCGGCGCAGCGGGGGGCTTCCATCCTGAGGGTGCATGATGTTGCGGCCACGCGGGATGCCTTGAAGGTCTGGCAGGCGGTTGAGGGCAGTGACCGGGTGATTAAGTGATTGTGCGATTCAGTGATCCGGCCTTGAGGCCAAAATCGCTGTAACATTCACGCCGGACCGGCGGGAGACCGGTCCCCCAGTCACTTAATTAGCTGATCACCGGAAAAAATGAGCAGAAAATACTTCGGCACCGACGGTGTGCGCGGCACGGTGGGCGAGGCCCCGATCACTCCGGATTTCGTGATGCGCCTGGGTTATGCGGCGGGCAAGGTGCTCGCGCGCCGGGCCGCCGGAGGCGAGCACCCGGCGGTGCTGATCGGCAAGGACACCCGCATTTCCGGTTACATGCTGGAATCGGCCCTGGAGGCCGGGCTTTCGGCGGCCGGCGTCGATGTGCTCCTGGTCGGCCCGATGCCGACGCCGGGCGTGGCTTACCTGACTCGGGCGCTGCGCCTGTCGGCCGGCATCGTCATCAGTGCGTCCCACAATCCCTACCAGGACAACGGCATCAAGTTTTTCTCGGCTGACGGCAGCAAGCTGCCGGATGCGACGGAATCCGCGATCGAGGCCGCGCTGGATCAACCGTTGAAGTGTGCGTCATCGTCCAAACTCGGCAAGGCGCGTCGTATCGACGATGCCGCGGGGCGCTACATCGAATTCTGCAAAAGCACCTTCCCCTCGCAGCTTGACCTGCATGGCCTGCGCATCGCGGTCGACTGCGCCAACGGCGCCGGTTATCACATTGCCCCCCATGTCTTCCACGAGCTCGGCGCGGATGTGGTGTCAACGGGTGTTACGCCCGACGGTTTCAACATCAACAGGAACGTCGGTGCAACCCATGCCGAATCGCTGCAGAAGGCGGTGCGCCGGGCGAAGGCGGACATCGGCATCGCGCTCGACGGTGACGGCGACCGGCTGATCATGGCTGATGCATCAGGGCGGATTTACGACGGCGATGAGCTGCTGTACGTCGTGGCTGCCCGCCGCAAGCGCACGCGCACACTGCGTGGCGGGGTGGCCGGCACACAGATGACCAATCTCGCGATGGCTCAGGCGCTGGCGAAATTGAAGATTCCCTTCGCGCGCGCCAAGGTCGGCGACCGCTACGTACTGGAAATGCTGCAGGCAAAGGGCTGGCAGCTGGGCGGGGAAACCTCCGGCCACATCGTCTGCCTCGACCGTCACACCACCGGCGATGGCATTGTGTCGGCGCTGCAGGTCCTGGAGGCACTGATCGGGGCCGGCACCACGCTGGAGAAGGCCGTGGACTTTGCGCTGTATCCGCAGGTGCTGGTGAACGTGCGGGTGAACGGCCGTCCGGCGC
>JAEYXO010000264.1 GCA_023431245.1 Pseudomonadota bacterium
TGCAAATCTCTGCGACAAAGTCTCCCACCGGGGCGAAGTCATGGGCCACAATGACACCTTCATCTTGGAGGAGGTGACATGCGCAACACATCGGGCAGCATCGCGCCGGGCTCACGCCTGCGCGCAACGACAACAACAGTATGCGCTGCAGTTTGTGCAGTCGCCCTGCTGCAGGCCCTGCCTGCCGCTGCGGTCTGGCCGGAGCGGCCGATCCGCATGATCGTGCCGCAGGCCATCGGCAGCTCGACCGACAACGTGGCACGCATCGTCGCCACGGAACTCGCACGCGAGATCGGCCAGCAGATCGTCGTCGACAACCGTCCCGGCGGCGCACTGCAGCTGGGGCTGGAGCTGACCGTGCAGGCGCCGGCCGACGGTTACACGATCGCCTATGCGCCGATCGGCGCGCTCGCGATCGCGCCGCATCTGATGGCGAAGCCGCCGGTTGACGCGCTGCGCGAGCTCGGGCCGGTGGGGCAGACCGTCACCGGGCACCAGGTGATCATGGCGGGCCTCAAGACACCGTTCATGAGCCTGCAGGAAGTCATCGACCATGCGAAGAAGAATCCGGGCAAGCTGTTCAATGCCTCGTCGAGCAACGGTTCCCCCGGCCATATCGGTTTCGAGCTGCTGAAGGCGATGGCCGGCATCAATGTCGTGCACGTGCCGTACAAGGGTGGCGCCGCGGCGCTGGTCGACCTGATGGGCGGCCAGGTGCAGCTGATGATGGAGGGCCTCAACTCGGCGACCCCGCACGTCAAGGCCGGCCGGGTGCGCGGGCTGGCGGTTACCGGGCCGAAACGCTCGCCGATTTTTCCCGACATCCCGACCGTCGTCGAGGCCGGCGTGCCGAACTACGTGGTCACGGTCTGGCACGGCGTGGTGGCGCCGGCGAAGACGCCGCGCGCGGCGATCCAGGTGCTCAATGCGATGGTCAACAAGGCGATCACCTCGCCCGAAGGCACGCGCCGGATACTGGCGCTGGGTTCGGAGCCGAATCCCGGCACGCCCGAGGATTTCTGGAAACTGGTGCGCAGCGACCGCGAGCGCTGGGGTGAAGTGATCAAGCGGGCCGGCGCCAAAATAGACTGACCGGCGAGGGCCGGCCCGCCCGGTAACAGGATTGCCCGCGGGGCCCGGGCAATCTTCACGAACAAAAGGCCCCTTGCCCATGGTCTTTTTTGGAGGAGTCAGCTGATGAAAAGCATTGCATGCATCATCCTCGCCGGCATCGCACTGGCAGCGGCACCGGCATCGGCGCAGAACTATCCCGGCGGCAAGCCGGTGCGCATCCTCGTGGGATATTCGCCCGGCGGCGGTGTCGACACGACGGCGCGCATGATGGCGCAGGCGCTGGGGGAGCTGTGGGGCAGCACGGTGATCGTGGAAAACCGGCCGGGCGCGGCCGGCAACATCGCCACGGAGGCGACCGCGAAGTCGCCCCCCGACGGCTACACGCTGGTCCTGTGCAACATCGGCTCGCATGCGATCACGCCGGCGCGGTTCGCCAAGCGGCTGACCTATGATCCGGTCGGCGATTTCGCCTTCCCGATCAAGATCGGCGGCGTGCCCAATATTTTCATGGTGCACCCCTCGATGCCGATCCGCTCGCTGCAGCAGTACATCGACTACGCGAAAAAGCATCCTGGCAAGCTCAATTTCGGGTCCTCCGGCGTCGGCGCTTCGCCGCACCTGTCGATCGAGCTGCTGAAGAGCATGACCGGAATCAACATCGTCCACGTGCCGTACAAGGGCGCCGCCGCGGCGCTGGCCGACGCGATCAGCGGCCATATGGAATCCTCGGTGGGCAACCTCGCCGGCGCGCCGCTGGCCGCGGTGAAGGCTGGACGGGTGAGGGCGCTGGGCGTGACCTCGGCGGTGCGCAGTACGCAGCTGCCGGACGTGCCGACGTTTGCGGAAGCCGGCGTGCCCGGTTACGACGTGACCGGCTGGTACGGCCTCTGCACGCAGTCGAAGGTGCCGCAGCCGATACTGGCCAAGCTGCATGCCGATGGCGCGAAGGTGCTTGCCGGCCCGCTGAAAAAGCGGCTGGAAGACCAGGGCATCACCGTCGAGCAGGCGACGCCCGAGCAGTTTGCCGAGCACGTCAAGACCGAAATCGCGAAATGGACCAAGGTGGTCGCGGACGCGAAGCTCTCGGGCGACTGAGATACGGGGGCTTGGATACGGGGGGAGATGCGGGATGGTGACAGTCGACACGGCGCGCATGCTGACGCGCTACAACACATGGTCGAACCGGGTGATGTTCGATGCCGTCGCCGCCCTGCCGGCGGGGGAGGCGGAAAAACCGCGGCCCTCGCTGTTCCGCAACATGGTGCATACGCTCAATCACATCCACGTCATTGACCGCATCTGGCAGGCGCACCTCGAAGGCCGCGACCACGGTTACGAGGCGCGCAACACGAAGGAGCATCCGCCGCTCGCCGAATTGCGGCGGATGCAGCAGGAAGTCGATGCCTGGTACGAGGCCTGGAGCGATGCGCAGACCGATGCCTCGCTGGCGGAGACGGTCGACTACGTGCTGATCGGCGGCAACCGCGGTGCGATGACCCGCGGCGAAATCCTGCTGCACGTGGTGACGCACACCAGCTATCACCGCGGTTATGTCGCCGAGATGATTTACCAGGTTCCGGGCTGCCGGCCGCCGGCGATGGATCTGCCGGTTTACATGCGCGAGGGGCGTGCCGCAGTTTGACCGGCCGCGGCACGCGGTTTAGCATCAAGGCGGTCCTGCGCCCCCGGGTGCGGACCGCCAACCTGCAAACTGGAGCACACCATGGCTGAACGTAGGATTCGCGACATCATCCAGGGACAGGATCTGCTGACGGCGCCGTCCACGATGACCGTGGCCGAAGCGGCGGGACTGATGAAGCAGCGCAACGTCGGCGCGATGATGGTGGTCGACGACGGCAGGCTGGTCGGCATGTTCACCGAGCGCGACGCGCTGTTCCGCGTGCTGGCTGCGGGGCTGGATGGCGGCGCCACCCCGCTGGCGCAGGTGATGACGCGCGATCCGAAAACCATATCGCCGGAGCGCTCGTTTGCCCATGCGCTGGGATTCATGCACGAAGGCCGCTTCCGCCACCTGCCGGTGACCGAGGATGGCCGCCCGATCGGCATGATCTCGGTGCGCGACGCGCTGGGCCCCGAGCTCGAGGCCTTTGTCTACGAGCTGCTGCGCCAGGAGCAGGTCAGCCAGATCCTCGCCTGAGTCATTTCGTACTGCTGCGAGCCGCCTGCAGGCAGTACAGGCAAACCGCGGCAGGCAGCAGCAGCGAGGCGAAAGCAAAGGCGTAGTCGCGCGTCACCGCATAGACGTTGGCAAACACGATCGGTCCGATGAACTTGCCGACGTTGGTGATCACCAGCGAGCCGCTGATCGCGAGACTTACCTGGCCCTGCGGAGCAAGCCGGCCGACTTCGGCGAGGATCGCACCTGGCCAGCATCCCGAGCTTGCGCCCAGTACCGCGAACAGCAGGTAAACCGCCGCCAGCGGCATCCCGGGGCCGAGGGCCAGCGCCGCCACCGCGCAGGCGATCAACAGCGCGGCGTTCCATGCCAGCACTTTTGCGGTGTCGCCCACCTGGTCGGCGATCCAGCCGATCAGCACCCGTCCAGCAGCACTGGCGACCTGCACCACGGTCAGCACGGTGCCGGCGACGACGAGGCTCATGCCGAGCATCTCCACGCAGGCGACCACGGCAAAGGTCGCGGCGCAGAACTGCGCCCAGGAAAAGCAGCTGCCGGCGATTGCGATCAGCCGCAGCT
>JAEYXO010000292.1 GCA_023431245.1 Pseudomonadota bacterium
GCTGTTCATTTGTTCTCCGCGGTTTCGGGGTCGATGCGCAGCGCGCGCGCGACCCGGGTGTGCATGTTGTAGGCGCCTGCGAGCACGCTGATCTCGACGACGGCCTGGTCATCGAAATGGCGTTTCAAATCCGCGTGCAGCGCGTCCGGCACCTCGATCTGCCGGGTCATCGCGTCGGTCCAGGCGAGCGCCGCGCGCTGTGCCGGCGTGAACAGTGGGCCAGGCTCCGGATCAGCCAGTGCCGCGACCTGTTCCGGCGTGACGCCGGCCTTCAGCGCGTGGCCGCTGCCGTGAATGCGCGCCTGGTACTCGGCGCCGTTGAGCAGTGACACGCGCAGGATGATCATTTCCCGCAGCGCGGCATCGAGCGTGGTGCCGTAACGCACGGCGCTGTTGAAGTCGAGCCAGGCTGCTGCGATGCGCGGGCTGTTCATCAGCACGCGGTAGAGGTTGATCAGCCGGCCGCGTTCGGTCTTGACGCGGGCGATGAAGGGGGCGAGATCGCTGCGCTCCTCGCCGAGCAGGGGTACGCGGGCCATGGCGATGTTTTCAGTGAGTCGTCTTGTCGAGGCCGGCGGCCTTGACGACCTTGGCCCATTTCGCGATTTCGCTGCGCAGGAAGGCGGCGAATTCCTCCGGCGTGTTGCCCGAGGGATCGGCGCCCATTGCCGTGAGGCGCTCGCGCACGGCCGATGTTTTCATGCCGCGGGCGATTTCAGACTGCAGACGGTTGACGATCTCGGCCGGTGTCTTGGCCGGCGCGAGCATGCCGAACCAGACCGTGACGGCATAGCCCGGCAGTCCGGATTCGGCCACCGTGGGCAGTTCGGGGATTGCGGGCGAACGCGTCGGCCCGGTGACCGCAAGTCCGCGCAGCCGGCCTGACTTCACATGCGGTGCGCTGACCAGCATGTCGGCGAAACCGATCATCACCTCGCCGCTGAGCAGGGCGGTGACGCTGGGTGCGGCTCCCTTGTACGGCACATGAGTCATCTTGATGTTGGCGAGGTGGGAAAAATATTCGCCGGCAAGATGCTGGGCGCCGCCGAGCCCGCCCGAGGCATAGACCAGCGCGCCGGGCTGCCTGCGTGCCAGCGCGAGGAATTCACGCACGTTCTTCACCGGCAGCGAAGGGTGCACCACCATCACGTTGTTGACGCCGGCGATCAGGCTCACCGGCACGAAATCGCGCTGCGCGTCATAGCCGGTGCGGTTGCCGAGGCTCGGCGCGACGCTGAAGGAAATGCCCACCATGTTGAAGTTGTAGCCGTCAGCCGGCAGCTTGGCCGCCGCCGCGGTGCCGAGGTGGCCGCTGTTGCCGGGGCGGTGGTCAAGCAGCACCTGCTGCCCCCAGGTCTCGGTCAGATGCTGGCCGACCGCACGGGTCAGGATGTCGGTGGGGCCGCCGGGCGCATAGGGAATGATCACGCGCAGCGGCCGGTTCGGCCAGTTCTGTGCCAGTGACGTGCCGGCAAAGGTCAGGCCGCCGAGCAGGGCGGCCGCGAGCAGGCGGTAAAGCATCGGGGGTTCTCCTCCAAATATGGTTTTCTTGTTTGCCTATTTTACCGTTCCGTATCCGCCGCCTCCCGGCGTTTCGATGACGAACACGTCGTCCGGCTGCATCGTCGTCCCGGCGCAGGCGGCGAGTTCCTCGATGCGGCCGTCGGCGCGCTCGACGGTGTTGCGCCCTGTCGCGCCGGGCAGGCCGCCGGCCATGCCGTAGGGCGGCACGCGGCGGTGGCCGGAGAGGATCGCCGCGGTCATGGTCTCGAGGAAACGGATTTTTCTCACCGCGCCGTCGCCGCCGCGCCAGCGTCCGCTGCCGCCGCTGCCGCGGCGTATCGCAAACTCCTCCAGCCGCACCGGGTAGCGCCACTCCAGCACCTCGGGGTCGGTCAGGCGGGAATTGGTCATGTGGGTCTGCACGCAGGACGTGCCGTCGAAGCCGTCGCCGGCGCCGGAGCCGCCGGCGATCGTTTCATAGTACTGGTGACGCCCATTGCCGAAGGTGAAATTGTTCATCGTGCCCTGCGAGGCGCCCATCACGCCGAGCGCGCCGTAGAGGGCGTCGGTGACACACTGCGAGGTTTCGACATTGCCGGCGACCACCGCCGCCGGATGGCGCGGATTGAGCAGCGAGCCTTCGGGCACGATCACCGTCAGCGGCTTCAGGCAGCCGGCGTTGAGCGGAATGTCGTCGTCCACCAGCGTGCGGAAGACGTAGAGCACCGCGGCCATCGTCACCGCGAAGGGGGCGTTGAAGTTGTCGTCGCCCTGGGGTGAAGTGCCGCTGAAATCGATGACTGCGCTGCGCGTTGCCGCATCAACCCGGACGGCGACGCGGATCACCGCGCCGTGATCCATGTCGTAGCTGAATGCGCCGTCGTGCAGCCGGCCGATGACCCGGCGCACCGCTTCCTCGGCGTTGTCCTGCACGTGCTGCATGTAGGCGGCGACGACGTCGAGGCCGTATTGCGCGACCATTTTTCCGAGTTCGAGCGCGCCCTTGCGGTTGGCCGCGATCATCGCCTGCAGGTCGGCGATGTTCTGGTCGACGTTGCGCGCCGGATGTTTTGCGGCGGCGAAGAGCGCGCGGGTCTCGGTTTCGCGCAGGCGGCCGCCGCGGGCGAGCAGGAAGCCGGGGATCAGCACGCCTTCGTCATCGATGTGGCGGCTGTCGGGGGGCATCGAGCCCGGCGTGATGCCGCCGACGTCGGCGTGATGGCCGCGCGAACCGGTGTAGAACAGCACTTCGCGGCCGGCGTCGTCGAACACCGGCGTGATCACCGTGATGTCGGGCAGGTGGGTGCCGCCGGCATAGGGGTCGTTGAGCATCCAGGCGTCACCCGGCAGCAGGTTGCCGCGCGAGGCGGCGATCACCGCCTTCACGCTTTCACCCATCGAGCCGAGGTGCACCGGCATGTGCGGCGCGTTGGCGATCAGCTGGCCGCCGCGGTCAAACAGCGCACAGGAAAAATCGAGGCGCTCCTTGATGTTGACCGAGCAGGCGGTGTTGGCGAGCGTCGCGCCCATCTGCTCGGCGATCGACATGTAGAGGTTGTTGAAGACCTCCAGCAGCACCGGGTCGGCACGGGTCCCGGCGCGTGCCGGCGCGCGCGCGGCGCGGCGTGTCAGCAGCAGTTCGCCGCGTGGCGATACTTCGGCCTGCCAGCCGGGTTCGACCACCGTCGTTGCGCCGGCATCGGCGAGCAGGGCGGGGCCGGCGATGCACGTGCCCGGCGCCAGCGCGTCGCGGAGGTGGACGGGCGCCTCCTGCCATCGGCCTTCGGCATAGATCCGGGTCCGCGCCGCGGGCGCCGCCGTTGCCGCCGGCATGTCCGCAAGCTGCGCGGCCGCCGTTTCGTGGCGGCCGATCGCCTCCACCGACAGCGCCTCGATCACCAGCGCGCGGTCCGGCATCAGGAAGCTGTAGCGCTCCAGGTACTGCGCGGTGAAGGCGGTACGCATCGCTTCCGCGCTTCCCCAGTCGATGGTCAGCGTGGTGTCGGTGCCGGCGTACTTGATGTGGGCGCGCGGATGCAGCGTGATCATCGCGGCGGCGACGCCCTGGTCTTCGACGGCCTGGCGCAACGCGGTGCCGAGTGTGGCGATCCCGGCGTCGCCCCTTCGCACTGCGGCGTCATCGAACACCGCTTCCAGCGCCAGTTCACGCATCGCGGTGATGTCGGCGAGGCCCATGCCGTAGGCGGACAGCACGCCGGCGAGCGGGTGGATCAGCACCTGCGGCATGCCCAGTGCATCCGCGACGCGGCAGGCGTGCTGCCCGGCGGCGCCGCCGAAGCAGGCCAGCGTGTACGCAGTGACATCATGGCCGCGCTGCACCGAGATTTTTTTGATGGCGTTGGCCATGTTTTCGACGGCGA
>JAEYXO010000097.1 GCA_023431245.1 Pseudomonadota bacterium
TCCCAACGGGAGCTGGGGGTGTTCAAGGCCTTTCTCGGCGAGAACGACACCAGCCTGCTGGCCTGGGTCATGGGGCAGGAGGAGCCGCCTGTGCAGTACGCGGCGCTGGTCCGGCAGTTGCAGCAGCGGTGAAACGCGGTGGCAGGAGTTGTGCCTTGCCTGCGACATGGAGCATCAGAAATCGAACTTATGGAGAGAGTTATGAAGGAAAAGCTGGCAACCCTGTCATTCAGCGATGGCACCCCTTCGGTGGATTTCCCGATTTTCGGCGGCACCATAGGCCCCGATGTGGTCGATGTCCGCAGCCTGTACGCCAAGACCGGCAAGTTCACCTATGACCCCGGGTTCATGTCGACCGCGAGCTGCCGCTCGAACATCACCTACATCGACGGTGACGAGGGCGTGCTGCTCTATCGCGGTTATCCGATCGAACAGCTCGCGGAGAAATGCGATTTTCTCGAGGTCGCCTACCTGATCCTCAACGGCGAGCTCCCGAACAAGCAGCAGAAGGTCGAGTTCGACGATATCGTCACCAAGCACACGATGGTGCACGACCAGATGACCTTTTTCTTCCGCGGTTTCCGCCGCGACGCCCATCCGATGGCGGTGCTCTGCGGCGTGGTCGGCGCGCTGTCGGCCTTCTACCATGACTCGATCAATATCTATGACGAGCGCAGCCGCGAGATTTCTGCCTTCCGCCTGATTGCCAAGCTGCCGACGATCACCGCGATGGCCTACAAG
This sequence comes from Pseudomonadota bacterium, assembly GCA_023431245.1. Classification (GTDB taxonomy): domain Bacteria; phylum Pseudomonadota; class Gammaproteobacteria; order Burkholderiales; family SG8-41. The sequence continues at coordinate 742 of JAEYXO010000097.1, forward strand.
TACAACATGGGCCAGCCCTTCGTGTATCCGAAGAATGAACTGTCGTATACCGAGAACTTCCTGCACATGATGTTCGCCACGCCCTGCGAGGAGTACAAGCCGAATCCGGTGATCTCGCGCGCGATGGACCGCATCCTGATCCTGCACGCCGACCACGAGCAGAACGCCTCGACCTCCACGGTGCGCCTGGCGGGTTCCACCGGCGCGAATCCCTTCGCCTGCATTTCTGCGGGCATTGCCAGCCTCTGGGGTCCGGCTCACGGCGGCGCCAACGAGGCCGTGCTTAAAATGCTCGACGAAATCGGTGATGTGAAGAACATCCCGGCATTCATCAAGCGGGTCAAGGACAAGGACGGCCACGCGATGCTGATGGGTTTCGGTCACCGCGTCTACAAGAACTACGATCCACGCGCCAAGATCATCCAGCGCACCTGCCACGAAGTGCTGGAAGAGTTGGACATGAAGGACAACAAGCTGATCAAGCTGGCGATGGCGCTGGAGAAGATCGCGCTGGAAGACGATTATTTCATCAAGCGCAAGCTCTACCCGAACGTCGACTTCTACTCGGGCATCGTCTACAGGGCGCTGGGCATCCCGGTCAGCATGTACACCGCCATTTTTGCGCTGGCGCGCACCGTCGGCTGGATCGCGCAGTGGAAGGAGCTGATTGCGGATCCGGACCAGAAGCTGAGCCGTCCGCGCCAGCTGTTTACCGGCGCCAAGAAACGCGATTTCGTGGCGATGGGCAAACGCAAGTAAAGAGAGTGGCCGGCGCCCCGCATGCAGCGGGGCGCTTTTTTATCAGGTGCAGACATGATCAAGGAATCCCGCGGTACCTCGCTGCTGTTCGGCGCCAATGCGCCCTTCGTCGAGGGACTTTATGAACAGTACCTGAAGGATCCTCAGTCGGTGGAGCCGCGCTGGCGCGGCTACTTCGACGAATTGCAGCAGCTCGACGACGGCCCCGCCGACGTCGCGCACTCCGAGGTGCAGCAGCGCTTCATCGAGCTCGCGCGCAGCCGCCGCCAGGGCGGCGGGGGCGAGGCCGCGCAACGCAGCCTGCAGAAGCAGTTTTCGGTGATGCAGCTGATTTCGGCCTACCGTTTCCAGGGCAACCGCATCGCCGAGATCGATCCGCTGCAGCGCATCGAGAAGCCGGCCATCGCCGAACTCGATCCGGCGCACTATGGCCTGACCGAGAACGACATGGATACGGTGTTCGACACCGGAACGCTGCACGGCCCGGCGAAGGCCACGCTGCGCGAGATCCTGCAGTTCCTGCGCGACACCTACTGCCGCACCATCGGCGTCGAGTACATGTACATGTCCGACATTCCGCAGAAGCGCTGGATGTCGGAGAAGCTGGAGCCGACCCGCGGCCAGCCGACCTATGACGCGGCCTACAAGAAACACCTGCTCGACCGCCTGACCGCGGCCGAGACGCTGGAGAAGTACCTCAATGCCAAGTACGTCGGCCAGACCCGGTTCTCGCTGGAAGGCGGCGACGGCCTGATCCCGATGCTTGACCACCTGCTGCAGCGCGCGGGCACCGCGGGCGTGCAGGAGCTGGTGATCGGCATGGCGCACCGCGGCCGGTTGAACGTGCTGGTCAATACGCTGGGCAAGATGCCTAAGGACCTGTTTTCGTCCTTTGAAGGCAAGCAGCAGCCGGATGTGCTCGCCGGCGACGTCAAGTACCACGACGGCTTCTCGTCGAACGTGATGACTCCGGGCGGCCCGATGCATGTCACCGTCGCCTTCAATCCCTCGCACCTCGAAATCGTCAATCCGGTGGTCGAGGGTTCGGTGCGTGCGCGCCAGCACCGCCGCAGGGACCACGACGGGTCGCAGGTGCTGCCGGTGCTGATCCACGGCGATGCGGCGTTCTCGGGGCAGGGCGTGATCCAGGAAGTGCTGAATTTCGCCGAGACCCGCGGCTTCGGAACCGGCGGCACGGTGCACATCATCATCAACAACGAGATCGGCTTCACGACCTCGGATCCGCGCGACTCGCGCTCCTCGCTCTACTGCTCCGACGTCGTGAAGATGCTGGAAGTGCCGATTTTCCACGTCAACGGCGACGATCCCGAGGCGGTGTGTTTCGCCACCGAGATCGCGCTCGAGTATCGGATGAAGTTCAAGAAGGACGTGGTGATCGACCTGATCTGCTACCGCAGGCTCGGCCACAACGAGCAGGACGAGCCGATGGTCACCCAGCCGCTGATGTACAGGCGCATCCACAGCCATCCCACGCCGCGCAAGGTCTATGCCGATCGCCTGATCGGCGAAGGCGTGGTCACCGAGGCGGAGGCCGACCAGATGGTTGCCGAGTTCCGTGATGCACTGGACCACGGTTACCACACCAACAAGACCATCCTTTCCAACTACAAGCCGCCGTTCGAGACCGACTGGAGCCTCTACAAGGGCAGCAAGTGGAACGAGAACGACGATACGCGCCTGCCGCTGGAGAGGCTGCAGGCGCTGGCGCGCAAGGTTTGCGAAGTGCCGGCCGGCATGAAGCTGCATCCGCGGGTCGAGAAGATCATGCAGGACCGCCGGCTGATGGCCGAAGGCAAGCTGCCGCTCGACTGGGGCATGGCGGAAACGCTGGCCTATGCTTCGCTGCTGACCGAGGGTTATTCGGTGCGGCTGTCGGGCCAGGATTCGGGGCGCGGCACCTTCTTCCACCGCCACGCGGTGCTGCACGACCAGAATCGCGAGCGCTGGGACCAGGGCACCTGGGTGCCGCTGCAGCACCTCTCGACCGACCAGGGCGATTTTGTCGTCATCGACTCGGTGCTGTCGGAGGAGGGTGTGCTCGGCTTCGAATACGGCTATTCCACCTCCAGCCCGAAGGAACTGGTGATCTGGGAAGCCCAGTACGGCGACTTCGTCAACGGCGCCCAGGTGGTGATCGACCAGTTCATCGCCTCGGGCGAAGTCAAATGGGGGCGCATGTGCGGCCTGACGATGATGCTGCCGCACGGCTATGAAGGCGCCGGCCCGGAGCATTCCTCCGGCCGCATCGAGCGCTTCCTGCAACTCTGCGCCGACTACAACATGCAGATCTGCGTGCCGGCGACGCCGGTGCAGATGTACTACCTGCTGCGCCGCCAGATGATCCGTCCGCACCGCAAGCCGCTGATCATCTTCTCGCCGAAGAGCCTGCTGCGCCACAAGGAGTCGGTGTCGCCGCTGGAGGAATTCGCCAACGACAAGTTCAATCCGGTCAACGAGGACTGGGATGCGCGCGAGATTGACCCCGAGAAGGTCGAGCGGGTGATCTTCTGCAGCGGCAAGGTCTACTACGACCTGCGTGCCGAGCGCCGCAACCGCGGCATCGAGAACCTGCCGCTGGTGCGCATTGCCCAGCTTTATCCCTTCGCCCACGACGAGTTCCGCGCGCAGATCGTGCGTTACAAGAACGCCAAGGAGATCGTCTGGTGCCAGGAAGAGCCGCGCAACCAGGGTGCCTGGCGGCATATCCAGCATTACCTGATGCGACACCTGCTGCCGCACCAGAAGCTGTATTACGCCGGGCGTGATTCCTCGGCTTCGCCGGCGGCCGGTTACAAGTCGCTGCACGAGAAGCAGCAGAAGGAACTCGTTGACCAGGCCTTGACGCTGTCGGGCGGCAGTCAGCCGCGGCGGTTTGCGCCCAGGCCTCTCGCCGAAGGCGAAGAGTTCTGAAAATTAATCAATTTAATCAACAGGTTATGGAGTTATCATGCTCGTCGATGTAAAGGTGCCGCAACTCTCGGAATCCGTGGCCGAGGCGACGCTGGTGTCGTGGCACAAAAAAACCGGCGAATACGTCAAGCGTGACGAAAACCTGGTCGACATCGAGACCGACAAAGTCGTGCTCGAAACCCCGGCACCACAGTCGGGCGTGCTGGTGAAAATCGTCAAGGCCGACGGTGGCACGGTGACCAGCAACGAAATCATCGCCACCATCGACACCGAGGCCAAGCCCGATGTTGGCGCCAAAACCGAAGCAGCCCCGGCTGCGGCGGCAGCGGCTCCGGCGAAGTCGGCGGCCGGCGCGCCGGCGATGCCCTCGGCGCAGAAACTGGCAGCCGAGAAAAACATCGACACCGCCTCGATCAGCGGCAGCGGCCGCGGCGGCCGAGTGACCAAGGGCGACGTGCTGCAGGCGGCCCAGGGCGGCGCCAAAGCAGCCAATCCGGCGGCACCCGCCACGGTGGCGGCGCGCCCGGCGCCGGTGGTCGACCTCGGCGACCTCGGTGATCGTCCCGAGCAGCGCGTGCCGATGTCGCGTCTGCGTGCGCGGATCGCCGAGCGCCTGGTGCAGTCCCAGTCCACTGCAGCGATCCTGACC
>JAEYXO010000018.1 GCA_023431245.1 Pseudomonadota bacterium
TCACCGTAACGCAATGAAATATATCGTTCATTTTGAAATGATAAGCTTATTGCGAAGCGTTAGAAATATTTGATCAGGAGATTGCCATGAACAAACAGAGCTCATCCGCATACAACATGCTTGATCGCCTGCCGTTGACCGCCAGCCAGCGCATCCGCGCCGAAGCCAACATGCGCCAGAGCGAATTCCTCGTTGACCTGATGCTGAGCGCGTTCCGCGCCATCAAGTCGGCGGTGGGCGGGCTGCGCAGCGAAGCCAAAGCCAAACCGGCCCAGCGCCTCGGCACTGCCGGCTGACCGGCCCGCGGCGCCCGCAGCGAAACGCGGCGCCGCCTGAGCAAGCACAGCCACAGCCGTGCCCCGCCGGGGCGCGTACAAAATCCGCAATATGGCCGGCGCCGTCCTGCGCCGGAGCGGCCGCTATAATCGGCGGGCCGCCATGCCCCTCGTACTGATACTCGCCCTCTCCAGCATCACCTTCATCACGATGAAGGGCAGCCGCATCCTGATGACCCTGTTTGCGGTCGACATGGGTGCCGGCCCGCTGATCACCGGCATCCTGTTTGCGCTATATGGACTCTTCCCCTTCCTGCTGGCGATCGCCGCAGGCCGCATTGCCGACCGCTTCGACAACCGGTTGCTGATGTACTGGGGGCTGGGCAGCTACACGATCAGCCTGGTGCTGCCTTTCTTCTTTCCCTCGCTGACGATGCTGTTCATCGTCGCGCCGCTGTGGGGCCTGACCAGCATGCTGTGGGTGGTCGCCACCCAGAACCTGGTCGGCGTGCTCTCCAGTTCCGAGACCCGCACCCGCAACTTCAGCTTCTACAGCCTCGGCGAATCCACCGGCTCGGTGCTGGGCCCGATCATCGTCGGCCTGTCGATCGACGGCCTGTCACACCAGCCTTCCTTCCTGATCATGGCGGCGATACCGGCGCTCTGCGGCCTCGCGGTGGTGCTGAAACGCAACAGCATCCCCGGCACGGCGGCAACGCCTGCAGGCGACGCCACACAGGCGCCGCGCAACATGAAGGACATGCTGGCATTGCCGGCCATGCGCAATGCTCTGCTGTCGAACGCCGCGGTGATGACCGGCCTCGACCTGTTCAACCTCTACATGCCGCTCTACGGCCACAGCCTGGGATTCTCGGCGACCGCCATCGGCCTGATCATGGGCGCCTTCGGCGCCGCGGCCTTCATCACCCGGCTGGCAATACCGCCGATCAGCAGGCGTTACGGCGAACGCGCGATGCTCGCCGGCGCGCTGCTGCTGTCCGCCGCCGCATTCACGACCTTTCCGCTGACCACCAGCGCGCTGCTGCTCGCCGCGGCGGCCTTCGCTCTCGGCCTGGGCCTCGGCTGCGGCCAGCCGCTGTCGATGATCCTTGCATTCAATGCGGGACCGCCGGGCCGCTCGGCCGAGGCGATCTCGATGCGGCTCGCGGTCAGCTACGGCGCCCATGTCGTCGTGCCGCCGGTATTCGGCGTCATCGGCGCGGCGATCGGCGGCGTCGCCCCCATTTTCTGGACCTGCGCGGTGATCATGGGCGGCGGCTCCTGGATCAACCGCGGCAGCGCACGCCGCAGGGACAACAACTGAAAGAGAAAAGGAAAAACTGATGGCGAATTACCCCGAACTCAAGGGCCGGGTCGCGCTGATCACCGGCGCGGCGCAGGGCATCGGCGCCGAAACCGCGCGCCTGTTCGCGGCCCAGGGCTGCAGGGTCGCGGTGGTCGACATCGATGCCGCCAACGGCGAGAAGGTCGCCGCGGGCATCCGCGACGGCGACGGCAGCGCACAGCTGTTCCGCACCGACATCACCGACGCCGCGTCGGTCGAGGCCTGCATCGCCGGCATTGCGCAGGCCTTCGGCGGCCTAGACATCGTCATCAACTGCGCCGGCGGTTACGGCCGGCTGGCGACGGTGGAGGACATGCCGATTGACGAATGGGACCGCACGGTGACGCTCAACCTGCGCAGCGTGTTCCTGATCTGCAAGATGGCGATTCCGCTGCTGAAAAAATCGAAGGCGGGGCGCATCATCAATGTGTCGTCGATCTCGGGACGCACGGTGCATGCGGCCTCGTCGCCGGCCTACGGCGCAGCGAAGGCCGGCGTGACGCAACTCACCCGCTTTCTCGCCTTCCAGCTCGGGCCCGACAACATCACCGCCAACGCGATCGCGCCGGTCACCACGCTGACCGCACGCGTCGCCGCGCTGCGCACCGAGGCCGACATCGAGCGCATCGCCTCGCAGGTGCCACTGCGCAGGCTCGCGGTGCCGGAAGACCACGCACAGGCGATGCTGTTCCTCGCCTCCGACGCCGCCGCCTACATCAACGGCGTCGTGCTCGACGTCAACGGCGGGCGGGTGATGATGTAGGGCCGCAGGGCGTTAGCGGCCGAACAGGCCGCGCAACGCCTTGATGCCCTCCTGCACCGGGTCGACGGCCGGGGCTGCGGAGCCGCCGCCCTGTGATCCCGCATCGGCCGGCGCACTGCCTGCACGCGTTCCGCCCCCGCCACCGTCCTCGCCTAGCAGCGCCGACGCGGTCGATTTCAGCCGCACCTTGACCGCCCACTCGGGATTCCACGGCGTTTTCGGATCCTGCGGCCGCGGCGGATGGGCGAAATTGGCCTCCTCTCCGTAGGCTATGAAACGCAGGAAGGCCGAGGGGGCAGCGGCGACAAACTGCGACGGCACCGCGCATTCGGTGACCGACGGCGCCAGAACGACCTTCTCGCGCACCAGCCGTGCGACCTCGGCCGGCGGCAGCCAGGTCATCAGCAGCTCGCCGAATTCGCGGCTTGCACTCGAACTCCAGAACACGACGTCCTCGCTGCCATCCCGGCTGCCCATCGCAGTGGCGAAATAGCCCTGCGCGTTGGCCACGCTGTTCCAGGACAGGTTGACGCCACCCCCGCCGCTGCGGCGCTGCGCGAGGTTCACCGGCTCCATGAAATCGTGTTTCTCCGTGAGCGTGAAGCGGATGTCCGGCGAGTAGTTGCCCTTGACCGCGTGTTCGCCGCGCAGGCTGCCGTCGGCGGCGACGCGCGTGCTGTCGCGCTGGTTGGGCCAGTCGCCGTAGGTCCTGCTGCGCGACGGCGAGGGGCCGCGCTGGACGTTGATGCGTCGGCCGAACAGGCCGGGCGGCACCTGGCCCTGGACCATTTTCGCGAAGTCGACGATGTACGGCTGGCCGGAGCCGGCCTGTTCGCCGCAGCCCCAGAAAATCAGCAGGCGGCCGCGCGGCTTCTCGAAATTCTCCGGCATGCCGTCTTCCCGCGGCTCGGCGCGCGGCGCACGCTGCGGCGTTTCCAGCGGCAGGCTGGCGCCCATGTTGAGGCCCGGCGGAATGTCATGCGCCGCGGCGGGTGCGCCGGATGCGCTGCGCTGCGAGCCGAGTTCGAGCAGCATCGAACGGCTGGCGCCGCCGCCCCCCATGCCGCCCCCCATCATCATGCGCCCGAGGTCCATCATCGAGGGCGCGCCCCCGGCGCCGCCCATCGGCAGGCCCGAGGCGGTATCGATGCTCATCCAGTAGGTGGCGATCGGCGGACTGACCTTCTGCTGCGCCAGCGCGGACGAGGCGCAGGCGGCGGTAAACACGGCGGCTATGCAGGCTGAAGTCTTGTTCATGGCGGCTCCCTGGGTTTGTTCCGGCGCGCCAGTTTACGCCGGTGCGCGGAGGACTTTATGACATGCTACGCTGCGCGTGATCCGCAGAAAAAACAAGGAAGGAGTTGACAATGTTGCGCCTGATTTTGACGGCGGCACTGGCTGCCGGCTGCACCGCCACCGCTGTCGCACAGAATTTCCCGAACCGCGCCGTGCGCATCCTGATCCCCTTCACGGTCGGCAGCGCCGCCGACGTCATTGCGCGCGCGATGGAGCCGGCGATGCGCGAACGCCTGGGCCAGCCGCTGGTGGTCGACAACCGTGCCGGGGCCGGCGGCAACATCGCGGCGGAACTGACCGCCAAGAGCCCGCCCGACGGTTATACGATCTTTCTCGGCACCATCGGCACCCAGGCGATCAACTACAGCCTCTATTCGAAGCTCAACTACCATCCGCTGAACAGTTTCAGCATGATCGCGCGTGTCGGCGACAGCCCCAACGTGCTGGTGCTGAATCCCAGCGTGCCGGCCAAATCGGTGAAGGAACTGATCGCGCTGGCGAAAGCGAAACCCGGCGTGCTGAACTACAGCACTTCGGGTGCCGGCACTTCGGTGCACCTGTCCGCGGAACTGTTCAACAGCATGGCCGGCGTGAAGACCGTGCATGTGCCCTTCAAGGGCGCCTCCGAAGCGCTGACTGCGCTGATTTCCGGACAGACCGACCTGCAGTTCGCCAGCGTGTCCTCGGCCATACCGTTCATCAAGGCGGGGCGGCTGCGCGGTCTCGGCGTGACCTCGCCGGCGCGCATTCCGTCGATGCCCGAGGTACCTACCATTGCCGAGGCGGGCTTGCCCGGCTACGCCGCAGTGGCCTGGTACGGCATCGTGGGTCCGGCAGGAATTCCGGCACCCATCGTCGCGACCCTGAGCAAGGCGGCGCTCGATTCGCTGGCGCAGCCCGATGTCATCAAGCGCCTCAATGCCTCCGGCGTCGACGTCAATCCCGGCGGCCCCGAGGATTTCCGCAAGCTGATCGAAGCGGAAATCCCGAAATGGGCCAAGGTGGTGAAGGATTCAGGCGCCCGGGCTGACTGAAGCGGGCCGCAGAAACAAAAAAGCCGTCTGCCCGGCAGGTACCGGGC
>JAEYXO010000045.1 GCA_023431245.1 Pseudomonadota bacterium
GGCCGGCGTCGCGCGCATGCTGGAACTGATGGAAGTCGAAATCCGCCATGCGCTGGGCCTGATGGGCGTGACTTCGATCAGGCAACTCGGGCCGGAGTGGCTGCGCGAAGTGCCGGTGCTGGGTACGCCGAGTTCAGTCAGCGCCTATCCGCTGCTCGAGGAAGCGCTGCGCAAGGCACGCGGCTGACCGGTTGCCAACAATTCAGATGCAAGGAGCGACGGTGTACAGACTGGGGATACTCGAGGGCGACGACATCGGACTGGAAGTGGTGCCGGAATGCGTCAAGGTGATGAAGGCGGCCGCGTCGAAGGCGGGCGTGCAGATCGAATGGCTGCCGCTGCCGATCGGGCGCAAGGGCCATGAGTCGCACGGCCACACGATGCCGCAGGTCACGGTCGACGCGCTGAAAGGCGTCGACGGCTGGGTGCAGGGGCCCATCGGGCACAACATGTACCCGCGCAATGACAACACCTGGATCAATCCGCCGCTGCGCAAGAAGTTTGAACTGTTTGCGAATGTGAAGCCGGTGAAGTCCTACCCGAACCTGCCGTCGCTGCACAAGGACGTCGACATCGTTTTCCTGCGCGAGACCACCGAAGGCATGCAGTCGGGCAGCGTGGTCTATGCCGGAACCGGCGAATTCCAGCCCAACGAGGACATCGCGGTCGGCATGCGCGTGGTCACCCGCAAGGGCGCCAGTCGCGTGGCGAAGGAGGCCTTCGAGATCGCCCGCACCCGCAAGCGCAAAAAAGTCACCGCGCTGCACAAGGAGCCGGTCTACCGCCTGGTCTGCGGCATGTTCGCGCGCGAGTGCCGCGCGATGGCGAAGAACTATCCGGATGTCGAATTCGAGGAAGTACTGATCGACGGCTTCGCGATGAAGGCGGTGATGCGGCCCCAGCAGTACGACGTGGTCGTCACCACCAACCAGTTCGGCGACATCATGACCGACCTTGGTGCGGGCCTGGTCGGCGGTCTCGGTCTCGCGCCGGGGCTGGTCGTCGGCGAGAAACAGGCAATGGCCCAGGCCACCCACGGTTCGGCGCCGGACATCGCAGGCAAGAACATCGCCAATCCGTACGCGATGATCATGTCGGGCAGGATGCTGTTCGAATGGCTGGGCCGCACGCGCAATGACCCGAAAGCGACGGCTGCCGCGAAACTCATTGATGCTGCCGTGGACCAAGTGATTGCCGAGGCGAAACACCTGACGGGTGACCTCGGCGGCAAGGCCGGCACGACCCAGATGGGGGATGCGATCGCCGCGGCGGTCTGAACCGCAGAATGTTGCGAGGAGGTGTTTTGTTAAAAAATATAATAAAAACAATTAGTTATGCAATATCTCTGCTGCTGGCTGCGCCGCTTGCGGCACAGCAGCCGGCGGCATCCGCCGGCAAGCCCGCAGCGGCTTCGACGCAGAAGGTGCAAAAGGCACAACCGAGGGGACCGCAGCACAAGCGCCACGCGGGACCACGCCGCGGCAGGCTGGAAAAACTGGCCTGCCAGTTGGGCAATGAAGACCGCCAGGCGCGCATTGCTGTCGAACTGATCGGCGGACGTGTCGAGAGCATTGCCTACTATTCCAAGTGGAAGCCGCGCACCTGCTCGGTGCACATCGTGCGCGACGATGCCTACAGCAAGTGGGAGGACACCGGCCACGTCACGGTGGTCACGCTGAACGAGGAGAAGGGCTCCTTCCTGATCGACCACGACCGCCGCGCCGTCAAGTTCCTGTTCCGCGAGATCGACCGCGAGCGTTTCTGCGGCATGCCCGGCAAGATCACCGGCAGCCTGACGGTGACGCGGGGCCGCGCCCAGTGCGAACTCGAGGGCGTGATGGACTATGTGGAAGAGCCGCCGGCACCGCCGCCGCCGGCAACTCCGGTGGAACTGCAGGGCGCGCCGCTGTCCTGACCGGAACTCAGCCGTTCCCGGAAACCATTTTGAGGCCGAAGATCCCGGCCACGATCAATCCGATGCAGGCGAGCCGCGCAGCAGTGGCCGGCTCGCTGAACAGCACGATGCCGAGGATGGCCGTGCCCACGGCGCCGATGCCGGTCCATACGGCGTAACCGGTCCCCACGGGGATCGATTTGAGCGCCAGCGCGAGCAGCCATACACTGGCGATCATCGCCGCAATGGTGATGACACTCGGCAGCAGCCGCGAAAAACCCTCGGTGTACTTGAGGCCGATGGCCCAGATGATTTCGAGCAGTCCGGCCGCGAGCAGCAGCAGCCAGCCGTTGGAGGGCAGTGTCATGCGGAAGTCCCTCCGGCCTTGCGGTACTTGTCGTAGAGCACGCCTTCGGCGAACAGCGCACTGATTTCCGCGTCGCGGTAGTCGAGGCCGCGCAGGGTTTCCTCCGTGTGCTGGCCGAGCCAGGGCGCGGAACGGCGGATCGCGGTCAGTTCACCGCTCGACTTGACGGGTATGCCCAGCGATTTCATGCGCCCGATTTTCGGGTGGTCGTACTCGACCACCATGTTGCGCGCCTTGATGTGCGGATCGCCGAGGATCTGCTTGTAGGTGTAGACCGGGCCGCCGGGAACCTGCGCCGCGTCGAGTTTTTCAACCCAGTGCGCAGTCGGCGCGGTGGCGAAGACCTTTTCGATCTCGACCTCCAGCGCGTCGATGTTTTTCAGCCGCGAGGGCAGGTCCTTGAAGCGCGGATCGGTCAGCCATTCCGGCTTGTTGCAGGTTATGTTGCAGAAATTGGCCCACAGCTTGTTGTTGTTGGCGCCGACGGTGACATAACCGTCCTGCGTCTTGTAGGCCTGGTACGGCGTCGAGCGGCGGTGGCGGGTGCCGGTGGCAAGCGGCTCCTCGTCGCCGCCGAAGAATGCGCCGGACTCCCAGTGCGTCCACGCGAGCCCGGCCTCGAGCAGCGAGGTTTCGACGTACTGGCCCTTGCCGTGGCGCAGCTTGCCGATAAAGGCGCCGAGGATCGCGTAGAGCGCGGTGACGCCGCTGGCGATGTCGTTCATCGCGATGCCGACCTTCGCCGGGCGGCCACCGGGGTGGCCGGTCATCATCATGATGCCGGACAAGCCCTGGGCGACGATGTCGAAGCCGCCCTTGTGGCCGTAAGGGCCGGTCTGGCCGAATCCGGACATCGAGGCGTAGATCACTCCAGGGT
>JAEYXO010000118.1 GCA_023431245.1 Pseudomonadota bacterium
GCGGCCGAACGGGGTGCGCAGTCCTTCGTACAGATAAGCGTCGAGCATGGTGGTTCCTCTCGGTTCAGGGTTCGGGGGTCAGCAGGGATACGCCGAGCTTCGCGCGGCGGGTCATCCAGATGTTCGGACGGTAGCGCGGATCAGCGTAGATCGCATTCATGTTGGCGAGCACGCGGTGGATGCGTTCAACGCCGACGACGTCGCCGAATTTAAGCGGACCGTGGGGATAGTTCAGCCCCAGCGTGACCGCCTTGTCGATGTCCGCCGGCTGCGCAGTGCGGCATTGCGCGATCGAGCAGCCGATGTTGACGATCATTGCGACGATGCGCTGGGCGATGAAGCCCGGGCTGTCGCGGCAGACCGTCACTGGCACGCCGTCGGAAGCGAGCAGGCCGTGAGCGGCCTCTTTCACGCTGGCGTCGGTCAGCGGCGTGCCCATGATCGTGCGGCGCTTGACCATCGGGAACAGCGTGTCGACAGCGACCGTGCGTTTGGGGTCAAGGCCCTCTTCCACTGCGCAGGTCGTCGCGTCCTTGCCGATGGGCGTCACCAGGATCAGCGCATCGGCCGAGGGCTTGGCGCCGCCCTCGATATTGGCGCCGAGTTTTGCCAGCAGTGCGGTCAGCGCCTCGTGCCCGGCCGGTTCGGCCTTGCTGACCCAGACGCTCTTCGGATTCGCCGTCGGTGCCGGCGCTTCCGGCGCGACGATGGGCTTCATCTCGGCATCGTAGTTGTAGAAACCCTTCTTGCTCTTGCGCCCGAGCACGCCCGCCTCGTAGCGTGACTGCATGATCACGCTCGGCCGGAAACGCTGTTCCTGGAAAAACTGGTTGTAGATCAGCACCGACGCCGGCTGTGTCACGTCGAGTCCGGTCAGCTCCATCAGTTCGAAGGGTCCCATGCGGAAGCCGCCGACATCGCGCATCACGCGATCGACGTCGACGAAGGAGGCAACGCCCTCGTGCACCAGATGCGAGGCCTCCAGCGTGAAGCCGCGGCCGACCTGGTTGACCAGGAAGCCGGGCGCGTCGGTCAGGCGCACCGGTTCGCGCGTCATGCGCCTGCCAATCACCATCAGCGCTTCCGACACCCAGTTCTCGGTCTGCAGTCCGTCGATGACCTCGACCAGCTTCATCAGCGGCACCGGGTTGAAAAAATGGAAGCCGGCAAAGCGCTGAGGCGTCTTCAGCTTCGCGGCGATGGTCGTCACCGACATCGACGAGGTGTTGGTGGCGAGGATGCAGTCGGGGCCGACTATGCCCTCGAGTTCGCCGAACAGCGCGCGCTTGGCATCGAGGTTTTCGATGATCGCCTCGACGACCATGTGGCAGTCCTTGAACTCGGCGAGCGACTGCGCGACCTTGATGCGCGCGGTGGCGGCATCGGCATCGGCCTGCGTCATGCTGCCCTTCTCCGCCGCCCGCGCCAGCATCTTGGCGACAAAATCGCGCGCTTCCTCGGCGGCGCCGGCGCGGGTGTCCATCATCACGACCTGCATGCCGCCGGCGGCGCTGACCTGCACGATGCCGCGCCCCATTGCACCGGTACCGATCACGCCGATGCAGAGATCGGCACGGTTGGCGTCAAAACCCATGGTAAGCCTTTATAGAATTATCAATAAAAACAAATACTTGAAAATTATTTGCCCTTGAACACCGGCTTGCGCTTCTCGGCGAAGGCGGCCTGGCCTTCCTTGTAGTCCTCGCTCTTGTAGCAGATGTCGACCAGTTTCTGCAGCCGGTCGAGATCGCGCTTGGCCGGATCCTTGCCGTATTCGATCAGCGAGGCTTTCACCGAAGCCAGCGTCAGCGGCGCGTTGGCGGCGATGGTTGCGGCGTAGTCGAGGGTGTATTTCTCCAGATCGGCGGCCGGCACCACGCGGTTGACCAGGTTCATCTGCAGCGCTTCCTGCGCATTGAACTGGCGCGCGGTGAAGAAAATCTCCGCGGTGAACTGCGGGCCGACCACGTCGGTCAGCCGCTTGACGCCGACGAAACGGTAGCCCAGGCCCAGCTTGCCGGCGGGCACGCCGAACTTGGCGTCGTCGGCGGCAATGCGGATGTCGCAGTTGACCGCAATTGCGGTGCCGCCGCCGATGCAGTAGCCGCGGATCATCGCAATGGTCGGCTTGGCGCATTCCTGCAGCGATTTGCCGGCGAGGGCGGCCGCCGCGTTGTCGGCGGCCACCGCGTCCTCGCTGCTGCGTTTTTCCTTGAACTGGGAGATGTCGGCACCGGCGACGAAGGCCTTCTCGCCCGCGCCCTTGAGGATGATCACGCGCACTTCCGGATCGGCGACGAAATCGTTGAGGATGACCGGCAGCGCCTGCCACATTTCGAAGGACACCGCGTTGTGGCGGGCCGGGTTGTTGAACGTGATCCAGCCGATGCCGTCTTTTTTCTCGGCAAGCAGGCGGTCCGTCATGGTTTGCGGTGCGTTCATGGTGATCCCCGTGAGTTCATAATGTGTTGATCGGAAAGACCGATATTTTAACCGATGCCGGCGCAGCCCACCCCGCCTGCTCAGCGCAGATTCGAGGCCGCCGTGCCCTGCCAGACATGCTCCCGCCAGCGCAGGCCGATCCAGATCGTCAGCGCCAGGCCGATGAGGCAGTAGGCCGATCCCGTCATGCGGAATCCGAAATGTTCGATCAATGGTCCCGAAACCATCAGCCCGATCGGCAGCGTGTAGATGGCCAGCATGCGGATGCCCATCACGCGGCTGCGGAAACGCTCCTCCGAGCTGCGCAGCAGCATCGCCGCCATGGTCACCATGCTCAGGCTTTGCGCGAAGCCCGACAGCAGCAGCAGCGCGACCCCGGCCGCCAGGCTGTCGACCTGCACGAACAGCAATGTCAGCACATACCACCAGACACAGGCGCCGACCATTATTCTTGCGGGCTGTACCGCATGGCCGAAGCGCGCCAGCAGCAGTGAACCGACCAGTGCGCCGCCGGCGAATCCGGCCACCAGGTAGCCGAGGCCGGTCTGGTCGGTGCCGTAGACTTCCCGCGCCACGTACGGCAGCAGGCCGTTGACCAGCGGGAAGGCCGTCAGGTTGACCAGCAGCGCCAGCCAGATCGCGGCCAGCAGCGGCGGCGTGTTCCAGACATAGGACAGCCCGTCGCGCAGATCCCGCCACACCGAGACGCGCGGCGTCGCGGGTTGATCTGCCGCCGGCGGCGGCTTGGCGGCCACGCCGAAAGCGAGCAGCAGACTGGTGAAATAAAAGGCGGCAACCACCACATAAGCAGGGCCGATCCCGAGAGCCGCAACCAGCCCTGCGCCGGTCAGCGCCCCCATCACCCGCGCCGAATCCTGGGTGGTGCGCGAGATGCTGGCGGCGCCGACGAACTGGCCCATGGGCAGCGTTTGGCCGATCAGCGCATGGCGCAGCACCAGGTCAGACGGCCGCACCAGGCCCATTAGCGCGGTGATCACGAACACATGCAGCGGCTGCAGCGTACCGGTCAGCGCCAGCACCATCAGCAGCGTGGCCAGCGCGGCATAAAATCCGCGCATCGCGCAATACACCCGCTTGTTGCCCAGCCGGTGGCCGGCGACGCCGAACATCGGTGACAGCAGCGTGCCGACGTACTGCAGCG
>JAEYXO010000209.1 GCA_023431245.1 Pseudomonadota bacterium
ACCTGCTGGCCTCGCAGCCCAACCTCACAGTCGCCCGCCATGTGTTCGAATCGCTGACCGACGTCGATCCGCAGACAAAACTGATTCCCGGGCTTGCCGAGAGCTGGCGCGCACTGGATCCGCTGACTTGGGAGTTCAGGCTGCGCCGTGGTGTGAAATTCCATGACGGCTCGGAGTTCACCGCCGAGGACGCCGCGTTTTCACTGGCACGGCCGCTGTCGATCCGGGGCAGTCCCGGCGGATTCGCCTCCTACGTGCGCGCCGTCGAATCGGCGACTGCGGTCGACAGCCACACGCTGCGCGTGAAGACCAAGTATCCGTACGGCGCCCTGCCCGAAGACATCAACTCGATACTCATTGTTTCGAAAAAAGCGGCGCAGACCGCCGGCCCCGAGGATTTCGATTCGGGGCGTGCAATGGTCGGTACCGGGCCATACCGTTTCCTGCGCTACCAGCGCGGCGATCGGCTCGAACTCGCACGCCACGACCAGTGGTGGGGCAAGACGCCGGCCTGGGACCGGGTCACGCTGCGCGTGATTCCCGCCGATCCTTCGCGAACCGCTGCCCTGCTGTCCGGCGAACTTGACGCGATCGAACATGTACCCTCGGCGGATCTAAAAAATATCAATAAAAACAAAAAATTAAGGACATCACAAACCACCTCCTGGCGCACCATCCTGCTCCACCTCGACCAGTACCGGCAGCAGCCGCCGGGCGTCAGCGGTGCCGACGGCAAGCCACTGGCGCAAAACCCCTTCATGGACCCGCGTGTACGCCGCGCGATGTCGATGGCGATCCACCGCGAAGCCATCACCGCACGCGTGATGGAAGGCCTCGCGGTGCCCGCGGCGAACATCGTGTCGCCGAGTGTCTTCGGGCATAACCCGGCGCTGAAACCGGCGCCCTACGATCCGGAGGGCGCAAAACGCCTGCTCGCCGAGGCCGGTTACCCGAAAGGTTTCCGCATCACGCTCACCGGCCCCAACAACCGCTACGTCAACGACGAGCAGGTATTGCAGACCGTCGCCCAGTTGCTGAGCCGGATCGGCATCCAGACGCGTGTCGAGGCCGCGCCGATGTCGACCTTCCTCGGCCGCGTGCGCAAGGAGGACACCGCCGTGTCTCTGCTCGGCTGGGGATCCTTCGCTGCGGATCTGGCGCTGCGCTCACTGGTCGCGGGGCCGAATCCGGACAAGGGATACGGTGCCTGGAACTGGGGCCGTTACGCCAATCCGAAAGTGGACGCGCTGATGGAGCAGGCTCTTGGCAGCACCGACCGCGGCCGGCGCGAGGTGCTCGCGCGCGAGGCCAACACGCTGGCGATGAACGACCTGGCCGTCATTCCGCTGCACCACCAGGTCGTCAGCTGGGCAATGCGCGCCGACCTCGCCTACACGCCGCGCATCGACGAATTCACCTTTGCGCACCATTTCATGCCGCGCTGAAGGGCAATGCTGAGTTTCGCGCTCCGCCGGCTCGCCCAGAGCGGCGCCACGCTGCTGGTGATGTCGCTGCTGGTGTTTGCCGGGATCTACGCCATCGGCAACCCGGTGGACATCCTGATCAACCCGGAAGCCAACCAGGCGGAAATCGCGCGGGCCACCACACAGCTTGGTCTCGACCTTCCGCTGTGGCGGCAATACCTGGTTTTCCTGCAGGGTGCCCTTGGCGGTGACCTCGGCAATTCCTTCGTCGCCGGCGTGCCCGCGATCACGCTGATCCTCGAACGCCTGCCGGCGACGCTGGAGCTCGCGCTGCTGGCCATGCTGATCGCCGTCGGTCTGGGCGTGCCGCTGGGCCTCGTCGCCGGACTGAAACCGGAATCCTGGCTCGGCCGCACGATCATGGCCGGCTCGATCCTCGGCTTCTCGCTGCCGACCTTCTGGGTCGGGTTGATGCTGATCCTCGTATTCTCGGTGCAGCTGGGCTGGCTGCCGACCACCGGCCGCGGACCGACGGTGGACGTCTTCGGCATCCCGGTGAGCTTCCTCAGCTGGGAGGGTCTGCGCCACCTGATCCTGCCGGCAACCAATCTCGCCCTCTTCAAGCTGGCGCTGCTGGTGCGGCTGGTGCGCAGCGGAACGCGTGAAGCGATGCTGCAGGACTACGTGCGTTATGCCCGCGCCAAGGGCCTCGCCGGGCACGAGGTCCTGCGCGTGCATGTGCTGCCGAACATCCTGATCCCCGTGGTCACCGTGGCCGGGCTCGAGTTCGGCTCACTGGTCGCCTTCGCCGTGGTCACCGAGACCGTGTTCGCCTGGCCCGGCATGGGCAAACTGCTGATCGATTCCATCGGCCTGCTTGATCGCCCGGTGATCGTCGCCTACCTGCTGGTGACGGTCTGCCTGTTCATCGTCATCAATCTCGTGGTCGATCTGCTCTACGCCGTACTCGATCCGCGGGTACGGCCGCGGGGCACCCGGTGAGCGCCGGCATCGCAGCACGCTCCCCCGCGTGCGAGTTCGCCGCCGGCTTCTCCCGCGACCGCATCGCGCTCGCAGCACTCTCCCTGCTGGCACTGCTGCTCGCCGCCGCACTTGCCGCACCCTGGCTGACGCCGCAGGATCCCTACGATCTGTCCCGGCTCGACATTCTTGACGCGAGGCTTCCGCCCGGCGCGGCCGCAGCAGCGGGCCACACCTACTGGCTGGGCAGCGACGATCAGGGCCGCGACATGTGGTCGGCCATCCTCTACGGCCTGCGCACCAGCCTCGGCGTCGGCCTGCTGTCGACAGTCCTTGCGCTGGGCATCGGCCTCGCCGTCGGCCTCGTTTCGGCACGCGCCGGCGGCTGGATCGATGCACTGATCATGCGCCTGGTCGATCTGCAGCTATCCTTTCCGTCGATTCTGGTCGCGCTGATCCTGCTCGCGCTGACCGGACAGGGCGTGGACCGCATCATCGCCGCCCTGGTGGTCGTGCAATGGGCCTATTACGCCCGCACTGTGCGCGGTGCAGCAATGGTTGAACTGCGCAGGGAGTATGTCGATGCCGCCGTCTGCGCCGGCTATGGCGAGGCGCGCATCCTGTTCCGCCACGTGCTGCCCAACGTGCTGCCACCGCTGATCGTGGTCGCCACCGTGCAGGTCGCCCATGCGATCGCGCTGGAGGCGACGCTCTCCTTCCTCGGCCTCGGCCTGCCGATCACCGAACCGTCACTGGGCCTGCTGATCGCCAAC
>JAEYXO010000259.1 GCA_023431245.1 Pseudomonadota bacterium
ACGCCATAGGCGCGCGTCATCTCGCGGCGGGTGTCGCTCAGCAGCGGGAACTTCAGGCCGAGCTTGGTGGCGAACTCGGTGTTGGCGGCGTTGAAATCGACACTGATGCCCAGGACCTGGGCATTGGCGGCCTCGAACTTGGGGAGATCAAGCTGGAAGGCCACGACTTCGGTCGTTCACGTGTCGGTGAAGGCGGCGATGTAGAAGAACAGGACGACGTTCTTTTTGCCGAGGTAATCCGCGAGCGCCACCGGCTTGCCGGTGGTCGACATCACGGAAAACGCCGGCGCCTTGTCGCCGGGCTTCGGCATCTGGGCCATGGCCGGCGCAGCGGACAGCATTGCGGCGCCGAGCAGGCCGGCGGTGATCCAGCGGTGCAGCAGGGGCAGCTTCGACATCAGGGTTCTCCGGTGAAGGTTCACTTGATGCGGGCGAGATCCCGCGCGTAGTTGCGCAGCACGCGGCCGTCGAAATCGACGTGGCCGAGGCCGCGGGCGTTGATCAGGCCCTTTTTGTCGACGATGACCGTGGACGGCACGCCGCGCACACCGAAACCGCGGGCGACGTTCATGTCCTGGTCGAGCAGCGCGGGCACGGTGTAACCGCCCTTCGCGAAGATCGGCCTGACCGCGGCCTCGCCGGTGCCGTCGATCGAGATGGTGATGACCTGGATGCCGTCCTTCTTCAACTCGTCATGCGCCCTCTGCACGGAGGGCAGCTCGCGTACGCAGGAGCTTCACCACGAGGCCCAGAAGCGGATGATGGTGACCTTGTTGCGCAGGTCGGCATCGCTGCCGCTGCTGCCGTTGATGCCGGGAATCTTGAAGGCCGGCATTGGTGTCGGTTGCGGCAGCGGCACGAGGGTGTCGGCTGCCGCAGGGGTGGTCAGCGCAAAACCCAGCGCAATGGCGCCGGCGGTGATGAGGGATCGCAGCGTCTGCATGGTGTCTCCGGAAAAGGCGGATCGATCTGGAACGGCGGAACGCACTTTGAGATTCTAGCCGGAGCATGCCGCCTGCGCGGCGAACAGGAGGTTCTGTGCGGTTATTCCGGCGTTGTGCAGGGCGGATTGGTCCGCCTTGTCGTGGACATGCCGCCGGCAGTCTCCCATCTGCGACTGCCGGCGGCGGATTTCCGGCTTACTGCGGTTCGATGCCGGCGGCCCTGGCGATGGACGCAAACTTCTTGACGTCCTCGCGGAACTGTTTGGCCCAGACATCCGGCGGATCGCCGTTGGGCTCGTAACCGTTGTCGACGAAGTGCGCGTTGATCTTCGGCTCCTGCAGCGATTTGTGGATCGCCTGCTGCAGCTTGCGTGCGATCGGCATCGGCAGCTTCGCCGGACCGAACACGCCGTGCCAGCCGGCGTCGGAGACATAACCGTTGACGGTTTCACCGACGGTCGGGATGTCCGGCAGGGAACCGAGGCGTTTGGCGCCGGTGAAGGCAATGGCGCGCAGGCGCCCGGCCTTGTGGTGGGGCACGCCGACCGAACCCGCCGGGAAATGCACCTGCACCTCGCCGCTGATTGCGGCGGCCGCGGCCGGTCCGCCGCCCTTGTACGGCACGTGCAGCATGTTGATCTTGGCCATGCTCGCCAGCAGCGCGCCGGCGAGGTGCTGGCCGTTGCCGATGCCGGCGGTGCTGTAGCGCAGGGGCTGTTTTTTGGCTTCCGCGATCAGCTCGGCGGTGTTTTTCACCGGCAGTTTCGGATTGACCACGAGCAGATAGCCGAGCCCGGTCGCGACATTGGTGACCGGCGTGAAATCGCGGATCACGTCAAAGGGCATTTTTTTCAGGATCGCGGGATTCACCGCGAAACCGAAGGAGGTGTTCATGATGGTGTAGCCGTCGGGTGTCGCGTTCCTGACCAGGTCCGAACCGACGATGGCGTTGGCGCCGCCGCGGTTGTCGATGACGAAGTGGACCCCGAGTTCCGTTTCGACCTGCCGGAACAGCACGCGTGAAAACACGTCGACGTTGCCGCCGGCCGGGAAGGGGATGATCAGCCGGATCGGGCGGCTGGGGTACTGCTGGGCGACGGCCTGGCCGGCCAGTGCGAGGGCCAGGGCGCCGAGTACCAGGGATACGCAGCGTTGCTTCATTGTTCTCCTCCAATGTGTGGTGACATGGATGCCGGGCGCGCGGTTTATGTAGTGGTGCGCGTCACCGACGTCCACATTCTAGTGGCAACGGTGGCTCCGATGTGAACAAGTTTCTGCACGGCCGCGGCAATCGGGTAATCTGCGCCCTCCATTCATGAAACCACCGTCCCGGAAAGGAAAAAGACGTGAGCAAACCGGTCGTCCTCGTCACCGCCCCCACCGTGTCCGAGCTTGCGCAGGGCCTGCTGCGCGAAGGGGGGACGGAAATCGAGTTCATGACGGGGACCATCGACGAGGAGGCGCTGCTGCGGGCGCTGTCGGCCGGGCGGGTGTCCGCGGTGCTGCTGCGCGGCTCGCCGCCGCTGACGGCGCGGGTGCTGGAGGCGGCGCGCGGCCTGAAAATCATCGCCAAACACGGCGCCGGCGTCGATTCGGTGGACATTGCGGCCGCCACCCGGCAGGGGATCGCGGTGATGGTCGCCGGCGGCGCCAATGCCGATGCGGTCGCGGAACACGCGCTGGCGATGATGCTGGCGCTGGTGCGCGAGCTGCCGCGTTTCGACCGCGGGACGCGGCAGGGCGAATGGCGCGATCTCAATCATTTCACGCGGGATTTCCGCGAGCGCACGGTCGGCATCGTCGGTTTCGGCCAGATCGGCGAGCGCACGGCAAGACTGGCGCAGGCCTGCGGCGCGCAGGTGCTGGTGCACACCCGATCGGCGGTCGCGCTGCCGGAAGGCATGGCGCGCGAGGCGGAGCTCGACCGGCTGCTGGAGCGTGCCGACATCATCAGCCTGCACTGCCCGCTGACGGAAAAGACGCGCGGCCTGATGGGC
>JAEYXO010000263.1 GCA_023431245.1 Pseudomonadota bacterium
GCTGCGGACAGATTTTTTTTCGCGTTCATATTCGCCGATTTACACCAAAAAGTGCCCGGGTTTCCGGAAAGTGCCTGCTGTTGCCGCGCGTCGCCGCGGTCCAGGATGGCGGTGTGCCTGTCGCACAAACCCACTGTCCAAGGAGACCCTCATGAAAAGCAAAGCCGTGTTTTATCACGCCGGATGCCCCGTGTGCATCGATGCCGAGCGCAATGTCGCGATGGCGATCGATCCGGCGAAATACGAGGTCGAGATCGTGCATCTGGGCCAGGACAAGGCGCGGCTGAAGGAGGCCGACGCCGCCGGCGTGAAATCGGTGCCGGCGCTGGTGCTCGACGGTGCACCCTTCCACATCAACTTCGGCGCTTCGATCGACGCACTGCGCTGATTCCGCCGCCGCAATGACAAAAGGCGCTGATTGCGGTCAGCGCCTTTCTCTGTCAGCAAGTCCGCGGGTTGACGGGCTAAACCGCCATCGCCAGCGGCTTGAACTGCTTGCTCAGTTTCAAGCCCTGCGACTGGTAGTTCGAACCGATGGTCACGCCGTAGATGCTTTGCGGTTCACCGAGCAGGCGTTCGTAAATCAGGCGGCCGACGTCCTGACCGTGTTCGATCATGAACGGCACGTCGTGCGAGCGCACCTCGAGCACGGCGCGAGCGCCCTTCAGGTTGTTGGCGCCGTAACCGAAGCCGGGGTCGAAAAAGCCGGCGTAGTGGATGCGGAATTCGCCGACCGAGGGATCGTAGGGCACCATCGACGCGGCATAGTTGTTGGGGATGCGCACGTGTTCGCGCGACACGAGGATGTAGAAGTCGTCCGGGTTCAGCACCAGCGAGCGGTCGGCGTTGCGCCGGATCGGCTCCCAGAAATCGAGCGGGTCGTAGTGATTGATTTTTGAAAGGTCGATCAGGGGCGCGTGGTGTTTGGGGCGGTAACCGATGATGCCCTGGCTGGCATCGCCTTCGAGGTCGACCGACACCCACAGCCCGTTCTTGATCATCGCCGGCAGCGGGCCGTCGCTGTCGTTGTAGACCAGCTTCAGCGTCTGGTCGAGTTCGGTGAGCTTGGCATCGGAGGGCGGCGGGTTGCCGCGGATGAAGCGGATCTGGTTCAGCCGTGTGCCCTGCTGCGCCAGCACGCTGAAGGTGTGCGGCATGATTTCCACATAGAGCTTGCCCTTGTAACCTGCAGCGACACCTTCGAATTCGGCACCGGCGTCGGTGATCAGGCGCGTGAAAATGTCGAGGCGGCCCGTGGAGCTTTTCGGGTTGGCGCTGCCGGCGATGTCGGCGGGCAGCTTCAGTTCTTCCATCAGCTCGGCGATGTAGACGCAGCCTTTCACCAGCACCGTGGGTTTGGAGAGATCGATTTTGTGCATCTGCAGGCGGTCGATCTTGGCCTGCACCGTCGAGGTCTTGCCCGGCAGGAAACTCGCGCGCACGCGCCAGGCGGTGGCGCCCAGGCGCAGGTCGAGGCTGGCCGGCTGGATCTGCGAAGGATCAACGCCGCCTTCGGCACTGATGCGTCCGCCGTCGATCAGGCGTGCGATATCGCGGTCGGGCAGGATGCCGGTGGTCACTGCGGCGGCATCGGCCTTGCCGCCTTCGGGAAACAGCTTGCCGGGCGTGGTCGACATCTCAGCGGCCGGTCAGCATGCGCTGGGCTTCGCGGTATTTCGCCGCGGTTTTGGCCAGCACGTCGGCGGGCAGCCGCGGCGCCGGCGCCTTCTTGTTCCAGGGCTGGGTCTCCAGCCAGTCGCGCACGAACTGCTTGTCGAAACTCGGCGGGCTGATGCCGGTGCGGTATTCGGATGCGGGCCAGAAACGCGAGGAATCCGGTGTCAGCGCCTCGTCAATCAGGAATATGTTGCCGGCGGCATCGGTGCCGAATTCGAACTTGGTGTCGGCGATGATGATGCCGCGGGTGGCGGCAAAGGCCGCGGCTTCCTTGTAGAGCCTGATCGAAATCTCTTTCACCTTCGCCGTGTTTTCGGCGCCGATGGTGGCCACCACATCGTCGTAAGTGATGTTTTCGTCGTGCTGGCCGGCGGGCGCCTTCGAGGCCGGCGTGAAAATCGGCTCGGCGAGTTGTTCCGCCTGCTTGAGGCCCGCGGGCAGTTTGATGCCGCAGATCGCGCCGGTTTTCTGGTAATCGCTCCAGCCCGAGCCGATGAGGTAGCCGCGCACGACGGCCTCGACCATCAGCGGTTTGTACTTGTGGACCACCATCGCGCGGCCGGCGATCTGCGCGCGTTCTTCCGGCGCCACCACGGTCGCCGGATCTATGCCGGTCAGGTGGTTGGGGACGATGTGTTTCAGCTTGTCGAACCAGAAGTTCGACACCTCGGTCAGCACGCGGCCCTTGCCGGGAATCGGGTCGTCGAGGATCACGTCGAAGGCGGAGAGCCGGTCGCTCTGCACCACCAGCAGCTTGTCGTCGCCGACGGCATAGATGTCGCGCACCTTGCCGCGATGCAGGAAGGGCAGGCTTTTGAGGTCGGTTTTGTACAGCGGGGTGTCGCTCATGTCGGGCCGTCGTTTCGGTCAGTCGTTCCAGTCGGGATACAGCGCGCTGCGCACCACCAGCGCCTTCTGCAGCGCCGCGTCGGCCGTGGCGCCGA
>JAEYXO010000293.1 GCA_023431245.1 Pseudomonadota bacterium
AGTCGAAAAGCACGATTTTTTCCCGCGGCAGCGCCAGCGCCAGCCCGAGCGCGAAGCCGGCATGCCCGCCCATCGCCGGATCGCCCAGCGGCAGGTCGCGGCGGGGCAGGGTGCTGATTTCGTGCCACTGGCGGTTGCCGCGGCCGGGAATCACGATGGCATTGCCGCGGTGCTGCTGGAACAGCCGGAACATCTCCTGCATGACGATCATTTTCGTTCTCCCGCTGTGCTCAGCTGTTGAATCCGTGGTACTCATCGCCGACCAGCACCGCGACTGGCCGCCGGGTCCTGCGTGCTTCCTCGAAGGCGGCCGAGATGCGCGGGGCGTCCTTGTCGTTTTCCACGAGGTAGTAGTTGATGCCGAAGGCGTTGAGAAAGCGCTCGGTGTAAACCGCGGCGGTGTCCTTGGTCACGCCGTGGCGCGTCCAGCCACGGTAACCCACCAGCATCACCACCGGGATGTTGAGCCCCAGTCCCCAACCGCGCATCGAATCGCCGGCTTCCATCATGCCGGTGTTCTGGATCAGGATGATGGGCACCTTGCCGCCGGTGTGCAGGCCTGCGGCAGTCGAAAAGGCAAGCCCCTCGCGCGCCACGGCGATCAGTGTCAGCCCCGGCTCGGCCTTCATCAGGGTGTAGAGCCAGTTGGTCTCGCTGTCGGGCAGCCACACGACGTGGGTCACGCCGTTCTGCTTCATCTGTGCGAGCACCGTTGCCGGGCTCAGCTGCGCGTCATGCGTGTCGGCCATCGCGTTGTCCTTGGTGTCCTGGGAGTGGTGCCGCATCGATTGTTCGATGCCGGATTTTTATCACAGCCCGGGCTCCGGGGCGCCGCGGGTTCCGGATGCTGGTCACGAGGTGCGCGCGGCCTTGCCGGGTGCGGGGGCGGGGAGTAACCTCGACGCCTCCCCCGATGCGCAATGATTGTTTCCGTCCATGAACCCCATGAAGAAGAACCCGATCCGCGCCGCGCTGGCTCGCGGCGAAACCGTCACCGGCCTCATCCTGTTCAGCGGCAGCCCCATGATCACCGAACTGGCAGCCGCCGCCGGCCTCGATTTCGTGATCATCGACATGGAGCACAGCGCGCTTGATTTCGACACCTGTGCCCACGTCATCCGTGCCGCCGATGCTGCCGGCATCACGCCTTTTGTGCGCATCGCCGATGTCGAGCGCACGCTGATACTGAAGCTGATGAACATGGGGGCGGCCGGCATTGCGATCTCGCATGCCACGCGCGAGAACTGCACGCTGGCGCTGGACTATGCCCGTTACGCGCCGGCAGGCGAGCGCGGCGCCTGCGCCATCGTGCGTTCCGCGGGGTATGCGCCGGGCGACTGGGACGCGCATGTGCGCCGCGCCAACGACGAGCTGATGGTGATTCCGCTGATCGAGGACACGCCGACGCTGCAGGACTTCGAGGCAATGGCGGCGATGCCGGGGCTGGAGGTGTTTTTCATCGGGCCGACCGACCTGTCAATCGCGCTTGGCGTTCCACATGCGACCTTTGACGAACCGAAGATGGCGGCGGCGCTGGAGAAGGTGGTGGCGGCGGCGCGCAAACACGGCAAACACGTGATGACCACCATCGGCAACAGGCCCGATCCCGTCTATGGCCGGTCGGTGCGCGACCGCGGCGTGCAGGCGATCGTGCTCGGCACCGACGGGCATTTGTTTCTGGACGTGTGCCGCAGGGTCAACACGGTAAAAGACTGAAAACCTCGCCACAGGGGTCACAGAGGGCACGGAGAATTTCAAAAGCAATTTACAGGATGGACAGGATGAGCAGGATAAAAACAGAAAATCTGCTGCACCAGGGGTTCTATCCTGAAAATCCTGTCCATCCTGTTAGTTGGTTTTTCTCTGTGACCTCTGTGGCAAATGTTTTTGACTTTGGATTCTGAATGACCAAAAAACTCATCATCACCGTGCGCGTCAATGAATACATGTCGCGCGATGTCAACAGGAATGTGCCTTTCACGCCGGACGAGATTGCCGAAACCGCCGCGGAGTGCCGGGCGGCCGGCGCTTCGATCATCCATTTCCATGCCCGCACACCCGACGGCGGCAAATGCCACGAGCCGGAGGTTTACGCCGAGATCGTCGCCAAGATCCGCGAGAAGACCGACATCCTGATCGATTCGACGCTGGGGCAGATCACCGTCAACGAGGACGAGAACCGGCTGGCCCACATCAAATTGATGGGGCAGAAAAGCAAAACCCGCCCGGATTTCGCCGCGGTCGATACCGGCAGCAGCAACATCGATGCCTATGATCCTGTGGCGAAAAAATTCCTGACCACCAACAAGATCTACAAGAACAGCACCGAGACCTGCCTGTTTCTGGCGCAGGGCATGACCGACGCCGGCGTCAAACCGCATCTGTCGGTATGGGCGGTGCCTTTTGTGCGCATGGTGGAAGCCTTCCTTGACATGGGTGCGGTGCACGAACCGGCCTATGTTCAGTGCGTGCTGGCGGAAGGCGGCATCGTCGGCGCGCATCCCTGCACGAGCCGCGGGCTGGAGGCGCTGATCGATTTCCTGCCGCCGCAGCGTCGCATCGAATGGACGGTGGCCTGCAAGGAGGGCAATCTGTTCAATGTGGCCAGCACCGCGCTCGAGCGCATGGGGCATCTTGCGCCGGGCATCGGCGACTATCCCTACCCGGAACT
>JAEYXO010000348.1 GCA_023431245.1 Pseudomonadota bacterium
GCCGGATGCGCCGCCGGATCCTTGGACACGATGCGCACATGGCCGCGCGAGGTCGGCCGCAGATTGCAGACACTGGCGGTGAATGCCGGAAACCGGTGCGGCGGTGCGCCGAAACGGTCCAGTGAAATCGGCTGGATGTGGTACTCGAGATTGGGCGTCGCCTGCGAAGGATCGGATTTCGCAAAGGCACCCAGCTGCGAGGGTGGCATCGTCAGCGGGCCGCTGCGGCTGACGGCATATTCCAGCGCCATCTTCGCCTTGGCCCACCAGGAATCGAGCAACGTGTTGAGCGTGACCGCGTTTTTCACGCGGAATGCCAGCCGCAGCTGCAGGTGATCCTGCAGGTTATCGCCCACCGGCAGGTCCTGCACGACGGGGATGCCCTGGGCCTGCAGCACGGCGGCGGGCCCGATGCCCGACAATTGCAGGATCTGCGGACTGCCGATGGCGCCGGCACACAGTATCGTTTCTCGCCGCGCCTTTGCCTGCGCGGTCACGCCGTCGCGGGAAAACTCGATGCCGGTCACCCGCCGGCCGTCAAAGATCAGCCGCTGCACCAGCGCGCCAGTGACGATGTCCAGGTTGGGCCGCGCCTTCACCGGGTCGAGGAAGGCCCGGGCCGCACTCCAGCGCCGGCCCTTCTTCTGGGTCACCTCGAAACGCGACACGCCGAAGTTGTCGCCGCGGTTGAAATCATCCGTGGCCGGAATGCCGGCCTCGATCGCCGCCTCGCGGAAGGCCTCGATGATGTCCCACTGCACCCGCGGCGTCTCCACCCGCAGCTCGCCGCCGCTGCCGTGTTTCTCGTCGGCGCCGCGCCAGTGGTCCTCAATCGCCATGAAGGCCGGCAGCACCTGTGCCCAGGACCAGCCCGCATCACCGGTGAGCTGCGCCCACTCGTCGTAATCGCGCGCCTGGCCGCGCAGATAGAGCATCGCGTTGATCGACGAGGAGCCGCCGAGCACGCGCCCGCGCGGATAATTGATCGCACGGCCATTGAGCCCCGGCTCGGGCACGGTTTGGTAACACCAGTCGGTCCGCGGATTGCCGATGCAGTAGAGATAACCAACGGGTATGTGTATCCAGTGCCAGTCGTCGCGGCCACCGGCCTCGACCAGCAGCACCGACACCGCGGGATCCGCGGAGAGCCGGTTGGCCAGCACGCAGCCGGCGCTGCCCGCACCGACGATCACATAGTCGTATGTGCCGTGGCTGCGGGAATCCATAAAAATATCAATAAAATCAAATACTTATAACGTCACGCCTTGACCAGCTTCTGCACGTTCCAGTTCAGCGAATCGGCAACATAGATATTGTCCTCGGCATCCAGCGCGAGGTAATGCGCCTCGCCGTAACGGTTCGGGCCCTTGCCTTGGCCACCAGTGGCCGCGAGCAATTCGAGGTCCATGTCGAGTTTCATGATCCGTCCGGCGTGGCCGTGCGCCATCATGATGTGCTTCCTGTCGCTGCACAGCGCGAGGCCGCAGGGTGTGCCCGGATGTTTTTTCTCGCGCAGGAACTTGCCGTCGGCATCGAAGACCTGCAGCCGCTGGTTGGAGCGGTCGGCGATGATGACCTGCCCTTTCGGATCAACCAGCACCGCATGCGGCTGGTTGAACAATCCGGCCTCCTTGCCCTCGCCGCCCCAGGTCGTCAAAAAATTGCCGTCGGCATCGAACTTTATCACCCGCGAATCACCCTTGCCATGGCCCTGGGTCACGTAGAACTCGCCCTTAGGCCCGAAGGCAATGTCGTTGGGCTCGTTGAAGCAGCGCAGATGCCCGGCCTGGTGCCAGTCGGTGGCGCGCCCCTTCACGCCCAGCACCATCTGGATGCGCCCTTCCGGATTCATCTTGACGACGATGTGCGCGACCGTGTCGGTCACCCAGATATTGCCCTGCGCGTCCAACTTGAGGCCATGCGGATTGTCGAACACGCCGCGGCCGAGCGAACGCAGGTACATGCCCTGCGGATTGAATTCCATCAGCGCATGTTCGCTGCGGGTGAAGACGAGGATATTGCCGTTCGCGCGCACCGCCACCGCCGAACAGGGTCCGAAGTTCATGCCCTCGGGCAGCGTGAAGATGTCGGGCACGACGCGGTAGTTCAGTTCCGGAACGTTCTGCTGTACGGCAATCGTGGCAGCCTGGGCCATGGCTCACTCCTTGAAATGTCTTGTTGTTGTTGCGCGCGGCCAACCGCGCGCCGGTGGCCGGAGGATAACGCGGAAATTCGGGCGGCGGCGCGTGCAGTCCACGGCACGGCTGCGCCGGGGTTTGGCCTGCCGCGATTCGGGGCTAAAATGGAACTGTTACCCATTTGAACAAGACAGGAATCGCCATGCACAATTTCCGCCTGAAACACTCCCTCGTCCTCGCCGCCGTCTGCGTGGCCTTCACCGCACTCCCCGCCGCCGCGCAGACCATGAAGCCCGGCCTCTGGGAAATCAGCAACAAGATGGGCGGCAGCGGCGAAATGGGCGCCAAGATGGCCGCGGCGCAGGAGCAGATGCAGAAGGCGATGGCCAGCATGTCGCCGGAACAGCGCAAGCAGATGGAAAAAATAATGGCCCAGCAGGGCGTCAACATGGCCCCCGGCAAGGGCGGCGGCATGTCCAGCCGCATCTGCGTGACCAAGGAAATGGCCGCGCGCAACGAGGCCCCGCCCGCGCAAGGCGACTGCAAGCAGGAACAGATGCAGCGCAGCGGCAACACCACCAAATTCCGCTTCACCTGCGGCAATCCGCCCTCCACCGGCGAAGGCGAAGTCACCGTGCACAACCCCGAGGCCTATACCATGAGAATGAACGTCACCCAGAAAGGCCAGAAAGACCGGATGACGATGGAAGCGCAGGGGAAATGGCTCTCGGCTGACTGCGGCACGCTCAAGCCGCTGAAATAAATCCCTTAAAACAACAAACACAAAGCAGTGGAGGATTTCCCATGACCGCACCGCACATCCCCGGCCTGCACCTCGCGCTCGCCGCGATCCTGAGCACAGCGGCCTTCGCACAGGCGGCCCAGGTTTTCCCCAGCAAGGTCATTCGCATGGTTGTGCCACTGGCACCTGGCGGTACCGGCGATACGCTGGCGCGCACTGTCGGCGAGGAAATGGGCCGCCAGCTCGGCAGCAACATCGTCGTCGACAACCGTCCTGGCGCCGGCGGCCTGATC
>JAEYXO010000369.1 GCA_023431245.1 Pseudomonadota bacterium
TGCTGGAGTAGCGGCCTGCCGGCCAGAGGCGCATACTGCTTGGGCAACTCCGCAAGCATCCGGGAACCGCTGCCCGCGGCCGGGATCAGTGCAACATAACGCGGCATCGGCGTGCTCTGGCGTCGTAGAATGACATGTCGAAACAGGTTGCTCGAGGAAATCAATAAGCCGGAAAGACAGCGAACAGATTGTAACAGCAGCCTGCACGCACTCCCGCCCGCCGATTCGACACGCAACAACCCGACATGCCCGCCAATCCCGGACACCTGCTGCTGCCCCTGGCCCGCACCGCGATCAGCCGTGCGCTGGGGCGCGACATGCAGGCCCCCGCCGCTGACGCCGCATGGCTGCGCACTCCCGGCGCCGCCTTCGTGACGCTGATCCGCGACGGGCGCTTGCGCGGCCGCCGCGGCACACTGGATCCCGTGCGTCCGCTGCATGACGAGGTCATGGCCAATGCGGTCGCCGCCGCGCTGCGCGACCCCTGCTTCGCGCCCTTGACAGCGGACGAGCTGCCGGACACGGCGATCGAGGTTACCGTCCTGTCAAAACCCGAACCCCTGGACACTTCGAGCGAGGCAGCCGCGCTCGCAGGCATCCATGCCGGCGTCCACGGCCTCGCATTGCGCTACGGACACCACCACGGCATTTTCCTGCCGGAGGCCTGGTCGGACCATGCGGACCCCGCAGACTTCCTCGCCCATCTGAAGTACCGGGCCGGCCTGCCGCCGGATTTCTGGGACCCCGTGATGGAATTGCGGCGCTACACCGCGGCCTGCTGGCGCGAAAGGGAGTCCTGAGGGGATGCCCGACGCGCGCAAAAAATCCAGGCTGCCGCTGACCGCAACACTCGCCTATGCCCTCGCGGCAACCGGATGGATCGTCATCGGCTTCTTCATGTCGAGCCTGCTCGATGACGGCGGCACCACCTCGATGTTCGAGCTCTACAAGGGCCTCGCCTTTGTTGCCGTGACCGGCTGCCTGCTGTTCATCGTGCTGAAATTGATGGACAGCGGCACGGCCACCGACGCCACCTTCGGACAGCTCGCCGAGGAATTCAGGCAATCGATCCGCATCGGCGAGCGCACCATGCGCTGGCTGCCGCCGGGGCTGGCGCTGATCGTCATCGCGCTGTTCTGCCTGCTGCTGCTGGGCCTGTACTGGACCCGCAACAACACGCTGGAGGCCGGCGAACGTTCGGCCGACGCCCTGCGGCACACGATCGCCGCGCAAACCGGCAGCGCGATACAGGTCATCGACCTGACCCTCGGTGAAATCGCGCATGAACTGGCCGAAAGCCGGACGCGGGACCCCGATGCCGAACTGCGCCGCCGCATGGAACACGTTCCGGCGCTGGTCAGCGCCATCCGCGTGCTCGACGGCGACGGCCGGCTGATCCACGACTCGGATCGCGGCGCCCTCGGCACCGACTTCTCCAGCCGCGATTATTTCCGTCATCACCGCGACAGCGGGAACAGCGGGTTCTACATTGGTGAACCCCTGCGCAGCCTGTCCACTGACACCTGGTTCGTCAGCGCCAGCCATCCGGTGCGGGCGGCGGACGGCAGGCTCCTCGGCGTGGTGGTCGCGGCCATCGGGATGGAGCGCTTTGCCAGGTTCTGGCAACTTCCCGGACTGGACAACAACAGCAGCATCGCCGTCTTCCGCAGCGACGGCACACTGCTGATGCGCAGCCCCCATGCCGGGGAGCAGATCGGCAAATCCTTCGGCGATGCCGGGTTCTGGCGGGAACGGGTATCGGGGCAGGACAGGGGGCTCTACCACGGCGCCAGCGGCATCGACGGCCAGTCGCGGATCTTCGGTTTCGGACGTGTCCCCGGTTATCCGCAGCTGCTGGTTTTTGTCGGCCTTTCCGAAGATCACCTGCTCTCGCCCTGGCGCCGTCTCGCCGCAATCAGTGTCGGCAGCTTCCTGATCTTCGCCGGCCTGATACTGATTCTGGCCTTCATCCTGCTGCGCCAGCTGCGGATGCGCATCCAGTCGCAGAAAAGGGCCGCCGAGCTGGCGCGCTACCCGCTGCAGAACCGCAATCCCGTGTTCAGCGTCTCGCACCGCGGCGAGCGGCTGTTCATGAACGATGCCGCGCGCCGGCTGTTCCAGGAGCATCGCGGCAGCGCCGAAGCTCAGCAACTCGACACCGCGATCCAGGAAATTGCCGCGGCAAATGCCTCCGGCAGCCGGGAATTCACGATGGGCGCGCGCAGCTACTCCGCATCCTTCGTGTCACACGCCGACTGCTGCGACGTCTACCTGATGGAGACCACGGCCCTGCGCCAGGGAGAAGGCCTGCTGCAACTGTTCTTCGACCTGCCTTTCATCGGCATGGCCACCTCCTCGCCCGAGACCAAGCGCTGGCTGCGCTGCAACGACCGGCTCTGCGAAATCCTCGGCCATCCCCGCGAGCAACTGCTGCAGAAATCCTGGCCGGAAATGACGCATCCCGATGACCTGGCCGGCGATCTTGCGAATTTCGAACGGGTGATGCGCGGCGAAGCCGACGGCTACACGATGGACAAGCGCTTCCTGAGGCCCGACGGCACGAGTGTCGATGTGGCGATGAACGTGCGCGCGGTTCGCCGCCCCGACCGCTCGGTCGAGCTGTTCATGTGCACGGTGCAGGACATCACCGAGCGCAGGCAGCGCGAACTCCAGCTGCGCCGGCAACGCAATCTCTACGCCGCGCTGTCGGCGACCCACGAGGCGATCATCCGGCTGCGCGACCGCGAAGCCCTGTTCACGCGCATCTGCCGCATCGCCGTGGAGGAAGCCGGTTTCGCCTTCGCCTGGATCGGCCTGCTCGAACCGGCCACCGGCGCGGTCAATCCCGTTGCCCGCCACGGCGAGGACGGCGGCTACGTCGAACGCCTGCGGGTCACCAGCGACCCGCAACTCCCCGAGGGCCGCGGCGCCACCGGCCTGGTGATCCGCGAGGGCCGCCACCGCATCGTCAACGACATCCAGGCCACGCCCTACATGGCGCCGTGGCACGAGGCCGCGACCCGCGCCGGGGTCCGCGCATCCGCCGCCTTCCCGATCCGCGAGGGCGGCCGGATCACCGGCACGCTGAACCTGTATTCGCGGGAAAGCGGCTGTTTCGACGCCGAAATCGTGCGCATGCTCGACGAGATGGCCGCCGGCCTCTCCCACGCGCTCGACACGCTGGAAAGCGAGCGCCAGCGCGACATCGCGATGGCCGCCCTGCGGGTCGCCGAGGAACGCTGGCAGCTGGCCCTGGAGAGCGGAGAACACGGCGTCTGGGAATGGAACGTGCAGACCGGCGAGGCCTTCTACTCGCAGCAGTGGAAAGCCATGCTGGGGCATGCCGCCGGAGACATCGGCAACAGCGCCGACGAATGGAAATCCCGCGTGCACCCCGAGGACCTCGCCGGCGCGACCCGGCAGATCGAGCGCCACCTGCGCGGCGAGACGCCGGTCTACACCTCCGAGCACCGCCTGCGCCACCGCGACGGCCGTTACCTGTGGATACTCGACCGCGGCAAGGTCGTCAGCCGCAGCGACGACGGCCGGCCGCTGATGATGAGCGGCACCCAGACCGACATCACCGCCCGCCGCGAGGCGGAGGCGCGCCTGCGCGAAAGCGAGGCCCGGTTCAAGGGACTGGTCGAGCAGTCGATTGTCGGCATCGTCATCGTCGACGGTGACACGATGCGTTACGCCAATCCGCGCATCGCGGAGATTCTCGGCTACGCCACGGACGACATCCTCGGCGCCGGATTCTCGCGGCTCATACACCCCGAGGACTTGCCCGGGGTCAGGGACCGGATCGCCGGCGTGCTGTCCGGGGAGTTCCACGACATCCGCCACGAGTTCCGCGCGCTGCGCAGGGACGGCAGCATCGTGCACCTGGGCACCCACGGCAGCCGCACCGAGTATGCCGGCCGCCCGGCGGTGATCAGCGTGGTGCAGGACATCACCGGCCGCCTCGAAGCCGAGCGCCAGCTCACCGTGTACGTCTCCCGCCTCGAAAATTCGATCATGCACACCGTGGAGGCGATTTCGCAGATGGTCGAGCTGCGCGACCCCTATACCTCCGGCCACGAGCGCCGCGTCGGCGACCTCGCCGCAGCCATCGCCCGCGAACTCGGGCTCGACGAGAAGCAGGTCACCGGCCTGCGCGTCGCCGGCAATGTGCATGACGTGGGCAAGATCACGGTGCCCGCCGAGATCCTGTCCAAACCGGGAAAACTTTCGGCGGCCGAGTACGAAATCGTCAAAACCCACGCCGAAAAAGGGTACGAGATCCTGAAGAACATCGACTTTCCCTGGCCGGTGGCGAATATCGTGCTGCAGCACCATGAACGCATGGACGGCAGCGGCTATCCGCGGGGCCTGCAGGGCGAAGACATCATGCTGGAGGCGCGCATACTCGCCGTGGCCGACATCATCGAATCCATGAGCACGCACCGCCCCTACCGCCCGGCGCTGGGCCTCGAGGCCGCGCTGAAGGAAATCCTCGCCCGGTCCGGCAGTCTGTACGATCCCCGGGTGGTCGCCGTGGCGCTGCGCCTGTTCCGCGAACGGGGATATCGCCTTCCCGATTAAAAATATCAATAAAAACAAGTACTTATGATGAAACAGTCACTGCACGCCTGGCTCGACCGCAACATCCTCGCGCTCGGACGGGAAATGCGCCTGTCCTACCTGCCGCCGCTGATGGTCTACATGGCCGCCGGCATCTCCGGCCTCACCGGCATCGTCGGCACTTTCTTCGTCAAAGAATACCTCGGCCTGTCGGCGGCCTTCCTCGCCGCACTCGGTTTCTGGGCCGGCATCCCCTGGGCGCTGAAAATGCCGCTTGGGCATCTCGTCGACCTGATCTGGCGCTGGAAAAGCGTGCTGGTGTTCATCGGCGCCGGCATGATCGCGGCAGGCCTGTCGATCATGATCGGCCTCCTGGGCGACCGCGAGGCGATGGCGGCGGTGATGTCGCCGGGCGCCTGGTACGTGGCCAGCGGGCTGCTGGGCGCGACCGGCTACGTGCTGCAGGACGTGGTCGCCGACGCGATGACCGTCGAAGCCGTGCCGCGTGTCGACGCACAGGGCAATCCGGTCGATCCGGCGCAGCGCAAGCTGATGAACACGACGATGCAGACGCTGGGCCGTGTGGCCATCATCGGCGGCAGCGTGCTGGTCGCCGCGATCAACCTCTACGTGTTCAGCGGCGTGCATGCGCTGTCGGAGGCCGAAAAGGTCGAAATCTACCGCAGCATCTACCTGATGGCGCTGTGCATACCCGCGATATCCGTCGCCGGTGTGCTGTCGGCAATGTGGCTGCGCCGACGCGACGCCGGGCGGCTGCGCGCGCAGGGCCGCGGCAGCGCCGAAATCGAGGCCCTGCTGAGCGGACGCGTCGAAACCACGCAGCCGAACTGGTGGATCCTCGGCGGCAGCGCCGCCTTCGTCGCCTTCACGCTGGCGATGGGCTTCAGCAAGCTGCCCTACAACCAGGAAATCATCTTCGCCGGCTCCTTCGGCATCATTTCCTTCCTGCTGCTGCGCCTGTTCCGCGAACTTGAGCCCGACACCCGCGCCACGATGCTCGGCACGGTGATCGTGATTTTCGTGTTCCGCGCGATGCCGGGCCCGGGCGAGGGCATCACCTGGTGGTTCATCGACGAACTGAAATTCGACCAGCACTTCATTGCCGTCCTGTCGCTGATCGGGTCGGTGCTGACGCTGGCCGGCATGTTCATCTTCCGCCGCTTCATGGCCGACCACTCGATCGCCTATGTCGTCGGCGCGCTGACGCTGCTCGGCGGCCTGCTGTCGCTGCCCTACGTCGGCATGTACTTCGGCCTGCACCAGTGGACGGCAGCGATGACCGGCGGCGTGGTCGATGCGCGCTTCATCGCGCTGGTCAACACCGCGCTCGAGTCGCCGCTGGGCCAGATCGCGATGATCCCGATGCTGGCCTGGATCGCCAATTCGGCCCCGGCCCACCTGAAGGCCACCTATTTCGCGGTGATGGCCTCCTTCACCAACCTCGCGCTGTCGGCCTCGGCGCTGGGCACCAAGTACCTCAACCAGATCTATATCGTGTCGCGCGAGGTGAAAGACAAGAGCGGCGCCGTGACAGTGCCCGCCGACTACAGCCAGCTCGGTGAACTCCTGATCGTGCAGTTGATCATAGCCGTAGGGGTGCCTTTCGCAGCAATCGGCTTGATCCGCCTGATGCGCCTGCGCAGCGCCTGAAACCGGATGCGACCATGGACCTGCGAGAACTGCCCAGCACCGAACCCGGCGTCACGGACCTGATCCTGCGCGCCGTGGCCTTTGCCGCGCACAAACACCGCGACCAGCGGCGCAAGGACAAGGAAGCCTCACCCTACATCAACCACCCGATCGAACTCGCTCACGTGCTGTGGGACGAGGGCGAGGTGCGCGACCCGCTGGTGATTGCCGCCGCGCTGCTGCATGACACGCTGGAGGACACCGAAACCTCCTGGCAGGAACTACGCGGGGAATTTGGCGAGGAAATCGCCGACATCGTGCTCGAGGTCACCGACACCAAGTGGCTGCGGAAGGAAGTGCGCAAACGCCTGCAGGTAGCCAAGGCCAAACACTCCAGCCAGCGTGCGCGCCTGGTCAAACTCGCCGACAAGATCTGCAACGTGCGCGACCTCGGCACCCGCGCCCCGGCCGGCTGGTCGCTGGAACGCAAGCGCCAGTATTACGACTGGGCAAAGGAAGTGGTCGACCGCCTGCGCGGCACCCATCCCGAGCTGGAGCGACGCTTTGACGAGGTGTATGCGTTGAGACCGTGAAAAGGTGCTGACTGGCAATCGGTGACTGGTAAATGGCAAAATCACCTGCCACCCACCAATTACCGTTCACCAATCACCAATCACGCGCATGAAAATAACCCACGCCAGCACCACCCTCGTCTCCCTGCCCCATGATGAACCCCTCGCCGACGGCCCGACCACGCCGGGTTCGAAGAACTTCGTTGCCCTGAAACTCGGCACCGACCAGGGCGTCGAGGGCATCGGTTTCACCTTTTTCGGCGGCTCGCTCGACAAGGCGCTGCTCTCCGCGGTGCAGTCCCTTGCCGATCTCGCGATCGGCGAGGATCCGCGCTGCATCGAACGGATCATCGCCAAGCTGATGGCCTCCTCGCCGGGCGGCCCGGGCGGCATCCTGACGCTGGCGATGTCCGCAATCGACATCGCGCTGTGGGACATCCAGGGCAAGCTCTGCAACCAGCCGGTGGCGGTCCTCGCCGGCGGCCACCGCAACCGCGTCAACACCTATGCCAGCGGTGCGCTGATGCGCCATTTCCCGCTGGACCACGTGGTCAAGGCCGCGGCGCTGCTGAAGTCACGCGGCTTCAGGCAGATGAAAACCCAGCTCGCACTGCCCGGCGACACCAACCCGGTGAAGGAAGTCGAGCGCATCCGCCTGATCCGCGAAGCGATCGGCTACGAAACCGACCTGATGTGCGACATCAACCAGCGCTGGGACGTGCGCCAGGCCATCTCCATCGGCCGCGAGGTCGACGCCTACCGCCTGTTCTGGCTGGAAGACGTCACCACCTGCGACGACTATGACGGCCTCGCCGCGGTGACTCGAGCGCTCGACACACCGGTGGCTGGCGGCGAATACGTCTATGGCATCCAGCCCTTCCGGCAGATGCTCGAAGCACGTTCGGTGGACATCGTGATGATCGACGTGCTGCGCGCCGGCGGCATCACGCAGTGGCTGAAAATTGCCGGCATGGCCGAGGCCTTCAACCTGCCGGTGGTCAGCCACCTGGCGCCGGAAATCCACGTCCACCTCGTCTCCGCGGTGCCCAACGGGCTCACCGTCGAATACATGCCCTGGTCGTCGCGGCTGTTCAAGGAGGTGGTGCAGCCGAAGGACGGGCAGCTGGTGGTGCCGCAGAAACCGGGGCTGGGCCTCGAGTTCGACCCGAAGGTGGTGAAGTTCGGCTGAGCGCCTCCCCGCCGGCCAACCCAATAAAAAAGGGGCGGATGATCCGCCCCTTTTTGCTGCAGCCAGCCTGTGCGACCGGACTTACTGCACCTTGATGCCGGCGCGTTTCACGACGTCCGCCCACTTCTTCATGTCGTCCAGCATGAACTGGCGGAATTCCTCGGGCGAATTGGTCACGGCCTCGGAGCCATTGGCCTCCGCCACCTTGCCGAATTCCGCCGACTTCACGTAGCTCGAGATTTCGGCGTGGATCTTGGTCAGCAGCGGCTTCGGCAGCTTGGCCGGCGCGGTGACGCCATACCAGCCGACCACCGAGAAACCGGGCACCACTTCCGCCATGGCCGGAATGTCCGGTGCCGCCTTGATGCGGGCCGGGCCGCTCACCGCGATGGCACGCAGCTTGCCGGAGCG
>JAEYXO010000375.1 GCA_023431245.1 Pseudomonadota bacterium
TCGACGGCGGTGACGCCGATCGGATTGGGGCGGAACTTGGTGCGCTGGGCGAATACACCCACAGGCTCAAGGTCCTCCATGCCGCGCGGATTGCGCGCCAGCTGTTTCGCCGGATCGAAGGGCGGAATGCGGTCCAGGTGGAACACGACCACCACATGCGAAAACTCGCCGAGCCCGGCCAGTCCCGCGGCATAACGCGGATCGATTTCAATCCGGGATTCGACCCCTGCCCACCGGCCTTCCGACATCCGGTCGCGGCCGCTGCGCACATGTCCGACCGGTTCAAAGACTGCCATCAGATTCCCGCTCCATGGATGGGGCGCGCGGGGCGCGCGCCGCGGCAAGATAACAGAAGCGCCGCCGCAAAAACACAGGGCCGGCGCAAGCCGGCCCTGGAACAGGTCAAAGGATCAGCGCGCTCAGCAGCCGGCGACGCACTTCCCCTTGCCGTCGAACTCCATCGTGCGCTCGCTGATGGCCAGGTGGCTGGCCGGCTTCAGCCGCTTCATCAGCGCGGCAGTGCGCGAAGCGGCCCGCGGCGCACCGCCCTCGGTGACCGGCTCATTGGGGTGGGTCAGTATCACCGAAGCGGGCCTCACCAGTTCATTGATGACGTACTCGCCCGACAGGAAGATGCCGGGGTTGTTGCCCAGGTTGAGCACCGCAAGATTGGCCTTGTGGAAATCGTGAACGACGGTCTTCATTTCCGAATGGATCCCGGTGTCGCCGGTGAGGTAGACCGTCAGGCCGTTGGTGAACTTGACGACGAAACCGGTCGCGGGCCCGTATTCGAGGATCGCGCCATCGGCCTTCAGTTGCGCGCGCTGCGCCTCCGACAGCAGCGCCGGCGGCACGTTGTTGACATGCGAGGCATAGACGATCGAGATCTCGACGCCGCGCGGCGCGTCGGCCGTCTTCGCGACAAACACGCCGCCCAGATCGGTCTGCGAAGCGCACACCGCGGCCACCGGCACGGTGGTGGCGCCAGCGGCCTGCGGGCAGAAGCCGATCGGCTTGCCGCCGCCGCGGATGGCGAGCACCTTGTTGCCGACGAAGCCGCCGATCGCGCGGGTCATCACCATCGCCGCGTTCTTCGCCGCGACGACCTCGGCGGTCGTGGAATTCGGCGCGGCCACCCGCTCCGAGTTCGCGCAGGTGCCTGCGCCCGGCGCCTTCAGCTTCAGGTCGCCGACATGGTCGCCGTGCATGTGCGAGAGCAGCACCATGTGGATGGTGCCCAGCCGCGGATCATCGCCGCCGGTGACGTTGTGCGCCGGGTCGTAGAGAAAGCGCACACCCGTCGGGTCCTCGAAAATGATTGCGCGGTCGTTCGCGCACAATTCACCGGGGTGTGAGCCGATCGGCGTGATCTTGACGTTCTGGGCAAAGGCGGGAACTGCGGAAAGCACTAGGGCAAGGGCTGCACAGGCGATCTTCATGGGACTCCTCCGGAGATGCGGGTGCTTGTTGTTGGTTGCTGCAGCGGACGGACTGCGTATCGGTGCCTGGCCGGCACAAACACGATCCCGCCTGCCCATCCTACAACGGGAAACCGGAGCAGTGGGGAACAAACTTGCCGGGCATGCCGCCTGCAACGGGACGGAGGCCGGCACAAAAAGAAAAAGGGGCCAGCCCTTGAGCTAACCCCTTGATCCGTATTGGTAGGCGGTGGGAGATTCGAACTCCCGACCAACGGATTAAAAGTCCGCTGCTCTACCGGCTGAGCTAACCGCCCTC
Source organism: Pseudomonadota bacterium (assembly GCA_023431245.1). GTDB lineage: Bacteria > Pseudomonadota > Gammaproteobacteria > Burkholderiales > SG8-41. Next base: position 1,738 of record JAEYXO010000375.1, read on the forward strand.
AAAAAGGGGCGAATTTTAACCGCGTGCGACAGGGTGGTCAACCGCGGTGAACGGGCGGTGCTCAGGCTTCCTGCATCATCCGCCAGTACTGGTATTTCATGGTCGCCGCAGCGCCCGCGACGATGGCGACAAAAGTCAGCATCGAGCCCAGTGCGAGTGTGGACATGCCGGTGATCGCCTGGCCGACGGTGCAGCCCATGGACAATACGCCGCCAACGCCCATCAGCACGCCGCCAACGGCGTGGTTGGCAAAATCCCTGCCCGACACGAACCATTCGATGCGGAAACTGCGGGTCAGCAAGGCGTAAATGAAGGATCCGGCAATGACGCCGGCCAGCGCCATGACCCCGAAATTGACCAGCGCGGTGTTGCCGGGGCTCAGCAGCCAGCGGACGGTGTCGCCCATCGGACTGATGAAGGTGTAGGACTGCACCTGCACGCGGCTCGGCACCTGGGTCGCGAACTCGGCGTATTCCTTCCAGGCCTGCCCCAGCGGCCCGCCGGTCAGGTACCAGCCGGCCAGCACGGCCAGTCCGACCGCGGCGCCGCCCAGCACATTGTCGAAGCTGCCGCGGAATTCCGCGGAACTGAAGACAAGGACCAGCAGGCACAGCGCAACGACGGCGCCGAGCACGGCATTGAAGCCGCGCGAGGCGTCGAGACCGAACAGCCCGGAGGCCACGGTGCCGAGTTCCTGGCTGTTGAGGCCGTGGCGCGAGAGGTCGACCGTCGTCGCCGACACCCAGGGGTGGAAGAAATTTTCGTAGAACGGCGTCCACAGCATCAGGTAGGCCATGAAGGCGGCAATCGCGAGCACCACCAGCGACTTGAGGTTGCCGCCGCCGACCCGCACCAGCGTCTTGTTGCCGCAACCGCTGGCCAGCGTCATGCCGATGCCGAACAGCGCGCCGCCGGCAAGATAACGCAGCCAGCCGAAATTCGCAGTGCGGTACGGCGGGAAGGTATCGCCGGAAATCTGCAACAGGCCGCCCGCCTCGAGTCCGGCAACGCCGGCGATCGCCACGGCCATCGCCAGCAGCCATGAACGCATGCGCCCGGTGTCGCCCATGTTGATCCAGTCCGACACCGCGCCCATGGTGCAGAAGTTGGTCTTGCTGACGATCGCGCCCAGCACTGCGGCGATCACGAATACGGCGGCCAGCACCTGGTGGTGTACGGTGAATTCCATCGGCTCCTCCTGCGCATCCGACCGTTGCAGGCACGGTCGCGGTTGATTATTCGAAAATTCTAATATACAACCGCTGTATCGTTGTAACTATTTGATTTTATTGATATTTTTATAGCGCGTAGGGTCTGCAACCCCAGCCTGTTCAAAACCCGCCCGACGCAGCCGGCAGGAATCGCAGACTCCGCAGGCCGCGCCGGCCTCGTCCGCCTGGTAACAGGATACGGTAAGCGCATAGTCGATACCGAGGGCGAGGCCGCGGCGGATGATTTCCGCCTTGCTGAGGTGGATGATCGGCGTGTGCAGCCGCAGCGGACTGCCTTCGACCGCGGCCCTGGTCGCGAGATTGGCCAGCGCCTCGAAAGCGCGCATGTACTCCGGACGGCAATCCGGGTAGCCCGAGTAATCCACGGCATTGGCGCCGAACCAGATATGGCCCGCGCCGCGCACCTCCGCCTCGGCCAGCGCCACGGCCAGCATGATGGTGTTGCGCGCCGGCACATAGGTCACGGGGATGCCCGGTTGCAGGCCGTCCACCGGCACCGCGATCGAGGTGTCGGTCAGCGCGGAACCGCCGATGCTGCCGAGATCGATGCGCACGATCTTGTGCGAGGCCGCGCCGAGCGCGCGCGCGACCCGCGCAGCGGCATCGAGTTCGGCGCGGTGGCGCTGGCCGTAGTCGATCGACAGGCAGTGGCAGTCATGGCCTTCGCTGCGCGCGATTGCCAGCGTGGTTGCGGAATCGAGTCCGCCGGAGAGGAGGACAACGGCTTTCATTGGATGCACAGCCTGAACAGATGATTAAGTAATCAAGTGATTAAGTGATTGGGTGGGCCTCGTGTGCCGGGAGTTCTGATCACCCACTCACTTAATCACGGAATCACCGACTCACGCCCTCAACGTCCCGGGGTTTCACCCCACAGCTGCTTGTGCAGCTGCAGCTGGAAACGCACCGGCAGACGGTCGCGCAGTATCCATTCAGCGAGCTGCCGCGGGTCGAGCCGGCCGTGCACCGGGGAAAACAGCAGCGGACACAGGCGAT
>JAEYXO010000107.1 GCA_023431245.1 Pseudomonadota bacterium
CTGCAAATCCTCCAGCAGGTTGACGATCTGCGCCTGGATCGACACATCGAGCGCCGACACCGGCTCGTCGCAGACGATGAACGAGGGCTGCAGTGCCAGCGCCCGCGCGATGCCGGCGCGCTGGCGCTGGCCGCCGGAGAGCTGGTGCGGATAACGCGCCGCCATGTCGGGGCTGAGGCCGACCTGCAGCAGCAGCTCCCGCACGCGCGCGCGCGCGGCGGTGGCATCCGGCACGAGACTATGCACGCGCAGCGGTTCGCCGATGATCGCGCCGAGGCTCATCCGCGGATTCAGCGCATGGTACGGATCCTGGAAAACCACCTGCGCGCCGCGGCGGTAATCGCGCAAGGCGGCGCCGGACAGTTGCGTCACTTCCTTGCCGTCAAACACGATGCTGCCGGCAGCGGCGGTTTCCAGCCCCAGCAGCGCGCGGCCGACCGTGGTCTTGCCGCAGCCCGATTCCCCGACCAGGCCCAGTGTGCTGCCGCGCGGAATGTCGAAGGACACTCCGGACACCGCGCGCAGCGGCGACTGGCCGCGGCCGCGCGCGTAATGCACCGACAGGCCCTGCACACTCAGCAGCGGTGCGCCGGGCGGCTCCGCCTTGAACGACACGGGCACCGCTGCCACGGCCGGTGGCAATGCCTCGAATTCCGCCGCGCGCAGGCAGGCCGAAAAACGCTGCGGCGCCACCGCTGCCAGTCCGGGCAGTGTTTGCGTGCAGGCGTCGATGCGCCAGGCGCAGCGCGGCGCAAAACGACAGCCCGGCGGCAAGGCCAGCAGGTCGGGCGGCGCGCCCTCGATGGTTTCCAGCCGCGCGCCGCGCGGCCGGTCGAGCCGCGGCACCGCACGCAGCAGCCCCGCCGTGTACGGATGCAGCGGCCGCGCGAACAGGGCCGCCGCCGGCGCCTCTTCGGCGATGCGCGCCGCGTACATCACGCTGACACGGTCGGCGTAACGAGCGACGATGCCGAGGTTGTGGGTGATCAACAGCAGCGCGATGCCCTGCTCGCGCGCGAGGTCACGCAGCAGGCCGAGAATCTGCGCCTGCAGCGTGACATCCAGCGCGGTGGTCGGCTCGTCGGCGATGATCAGCCGCGGATTGCAGGCGATCGCCGTCGCGATGACTACGCGCTGGCGCATGCCGCCGGACAACTGGTGCGGATAGTCGTCGATGCGCCGGGCAGCGTCGGGTATGCCGACCCGCGCCAGCAGTTCGATCGCCCGCGCGCGGGCTGCTGCCGCGCTCATGCCCAGATGCACGCGCAGCGGCTCCATCACCTGGAAACCGATGCGCAGCACCGGGTTCAGCGCGCTGGCCGGGTCCTGGAAAATCATCGCGATGTCGCGGCCGCGGATTGCCGGCAGCGCATCCGCAGGAAGCTGCAGCAGGTCGCGGCCGCCGAACAGGGCCCGTCCTTCGACCTGCGCCCTGTCCCCCAGCAGGCGCAGCAGCGCCAGCGCCGATACCGACTTGCCGCAGCCCGATTCACCGACCAGCGCCAGCACTTCGCCGGCCTTGATCCGCCACGACATCCCGTCGACCGCGCGCACGCTGCCGCGCGGCGTGGCAAAACTCACGCGCAGGTTTTCGACTTCGAGCAGCCAGGGACCGGCCGCTGCGGACGCGGTCACGCTTGCCGCCGCCGCGCCGTCCATGCCGGGATCAGTCCAGCGCCGCCGCCAGCACGCGCGCGACGTGCAGTGCCTCGCGTTTCGCGCCGTCGTGGATCTGGTGGCGGCAGCTGGTGCCGTCGGCGACGACGAGGGTGTGTTCGCCGGCCTCGCGCACCTTCGGCAGCAGCGACAGCTCGGCCATGCGCATCGAGGTCTCGTAGTGGCGCGCTTCGTAACCGAAGCTGCCGGCCATGCCGCAGCAGCTCGATTCGATGGTTTCCACCTTCAGCCCCGGCACCAGGCCCAGCACCCGCTGCACCGCCGGCATCGCGCCAAAGGCCTTCTGGTGGCAATGGCCGTGCAGCAGGGCCTTCACCTGCGGCAAAGCCTTCAGCTTCAGTTGCAGCCGCCCGGCCTGGTGTTCGCGGGCAATGAACTCCTCGAACAGCAGCGCCTGCTGCGCCAGCGCCGAGGCGTCGGCACCCGGCAGCAGGGACAGGAATTCGTCGCGCAGCGAAAACAGGCAGGAGGGTTCCAGCCCCAGCACCGGCACGCCGCGTTCGATGTACGGTTTGAGCACACTGATCATGCGCTGCGCTTCCGCCCGCGCCTCGTCGATCAAGCCGCCGGCGAGGAAGGTGCGGCCGCAGCACAGCGGCCGTTTTTCGCCCTCCGGCTGCGGCAGGTGCACCGTGTAGCCGGCCGCCTGCAGCACCTGCAGCGCGGCGCGGGCATTCTCCGGCTCGAACCAGGTGTTGAAGGTGTCGACGAACAACACGACTTCACGGCCGCCGGTGGCGCCCGATGCCGCCGGCGCGGCAAAGGCATCGCTGCGCCAGGCCGGCAGCGAGCGCTTCGACGCGAAGCCGAGAACGGGTTTCGCCAGCGCCTGCAGCACATTGACCAGCGGCGCCGCCCGCTTCGCCCAGGGCGCGTAGCGCGGCAGGAAGGCAATCAGCCTGTCCTTCAGGTTGATGCCGTGGTGGCGGCGCCAGTGATGCAGCCACTCCAGTTTCATTTTGGCCATGTCGACGCCGGTCGGGCATTCACGCTTGCAGCCCTTGCAGGACACGCACAGATCCATCGCGTCGCGCACCGCGCCCGACGTCAGCGCATTCGGACCCAGCTGGCCGGACAGCGCCAGCCGCAGCGTGTTGGCACGGCCGCGGGTCAGGTGCTGCTCCTCGCGGGTCACGCGGTACGAGGGGCACATCGTGCCGGCGTCGAACTTGCGGCAGTGGCCGTTGTTGTTGCACATCTCGAC
>JAEYXO010000331.1 GCA_023431245.1 Pseudomonadota bacterium
GTCCGGATCAGTGAGCGACGCGTCGATCTCGTGGAATCCCGCCGCCAGTTTTTTCGCCATCGCATGATCATCCTTCAGCCGGTCGATCATGGTTTCCAGCGCGACGACGCCGGCGGCGGCGATCGAGCCCGCCTGGCGCATGTTGCCGCCGACCATGCGCCGGAACGCGCGCGCGCGCTCGATGAAATCCCGGCTGCCGCAGAGCACCGAGCCGACCGGCGCCGACAGTCCCTTCGACACGCAAAAACACACCGAATCCGTGTGCCGCGCGATGTCCGCGGCCGGCACGCCCAGCGCCGCCGCCGCATTGAACAGCCGTGCGCCGTCGGTATGCACGGGGATGCCGCGTTCCCGCGCCAGCGCATGCACGCGCTGCATGTGCGCGAGCGGCAGTACGGCGCCGCCGGCGCCGTTGTGCGTGGTTTCCATGCAGATCAGCGCGGTGCCGAAGTTGTTGCGGGTCATCGGCCGCACCGCTTCGCGCAGCAGGTCCTCGTCCATCGCGCCGCGCGTGCCGGGGATGGCCTTGTAGTACACGCCGGCCACCGCCGACAGGCCGCCCAGTTCGGTGTTGAGCATGTGTGCGCCGCGTTCGAGCAGCACTTCACCGGCGCGCGAGGTGTGCGCGAGCACCGCCACCAGGTTGGTCATCGTGCCGCTGGGCATGTAGAGGCCGGCTGCCTTCCCGGTGCGTTCGGCGGCGAGCGCCTCGAGGCGCATCACGGTCGGGTCGCCGTCGCGGGAGTCGTCGCCCTGGGTGGCCTGCTGCATGGCGGCGAGCATGGCCGCGGTGGGCTGGGTGACGGTATCGGTGCGCAGATCGATCATGATGGTCGTGTGACGGGTGATTGCCGGATGCGAATCATCGCATTTCCCGGAGGCTCAGTAACATTCTTCCTGTCCCTCCGGCTGCCGCGGGCGCGCGACAAAACCGAAACGCGAGGGCACTTCCGCGGCGCGGACCGGATTCACCGGGATGCCCGCCGCGCCGGTATCCAGCAGCAGTCCGGCGCTGTTGCCCGCCTGAAGCGCATCCAGCGTTGCATCCAGCGCGGCCTCGCCGGCCAGCCCGCCTGCAGAGAAACGCGGCAGCAGCCGGTCGAGGTCGGCGTCATGCACGAGGCCGATGCCGAGATCGGTGTCGAGCAACAACTGGCCGGCCTCGTCGATATACGCACCCCGGATCGCCGCCACCGGCGTTCCGCTGTGCGCGGTCCAGGCCGGTGCCGCATCGGCGGTTGCATTCATGCGGAAAACAAAAGGCGTGTAATCGAGCGCGACATAGACCCGCTGCGGGCCGTTCTGCAGGAACCAGCGCCCCTGTTCGTCATGGCCGTAATTGCGGCCGAAAAATTCGACGATGCCGGGATTACTGACGCGCTCGCCCTTCAGCAGCCAGTGGCCGCGGCGGTCCAGCGACAGCCAGCCGTAGACCGCCGGCACATTGGGCCACTTGGCCATGCCGCGGAGTACCAGTTCATCCATTCCGGGGAGCGTCCGTTGTGCCGGCGGTCCGACGCTGCTGCCCGCAAACGGGCCTGCGGCTCTCGGTGCCTTGCAGAAGTGATGGGCGGGCGCGTTGCGAGCGCAGCGAGTGAGCGCACACGCCTTCGAACAGGGCCAAGTCCATATGTTTTGCGAGTCCGCAGCGTGCCGGCACATTGGGCCACTTGGCCATGCCGCGAAGTACCAGTTCATCCATCGCCCCAATCTATCACAGCACTGTTTAACCCCGAATGCCCGGTCGCCGCGTTAGCAGGAGGGTCGCGGCACTGCCGCAGCCTTTCCCGAAGGAGGTCCGGATGAAACGCATCCTGCTGTTTGCCGCCGTGCTTGGCGGCCTGCTGTCACTGCCGGCCGCAGCCGCCGGCCGCCTTGCCGCGGTCGAGATTTACGATCGCGCGCAGAACCGCACGCTGCCCGTGTACCTGCACCAGGGCCGCCATTACGTCGCCGGCAATCCCGGCAATGAATACGAAATCCGCCTGCGCAACCGCCAGCCCGGCGACCTGCTGGCGGTGGTTTCGGTGGACGGCGTCGATGTCATCACCGGTGACACGGCGGACTGGCAGCAGAGCGGTTATGTGCTGGGATCGCGGCAATCCTTCGGCATCCGCGGCTGGCGCAAGAGCCTCGATCGCGTGGCGGCGTTTTATTTCACCGCGCTGCCCGATTCCTATGCCGCGCGCACCGGCCGTCCCGACAATGTCGGTGTCATCGGTGTCGCGCTGTTCCGCAGGAAACCCGAGCCGGTCGTGCTGCAGCAGCCGTCGCGGCTGTCGCGTGATGCCGAAGCCGCGGCCGCCCCGGCACCTGCCGAACGCAGCACCGCAGGACCCGCCGCGGAAGATGCCGGCAGCGCCGCAGGCATGCGTGCCGAAGCGGCGCGGAAGTCGGCACGGCTCGGCACCGGTCACGGTCGCAGCGAAACCTCGGTGGTGACCTACACCGAATTCGAACGCGCGAGCACCACACCGGCGGAGCTGATCACCATTTATTACGACAGCCACCGCAACCTGGTCGCGCAGGGCGTGATCCGGACGCCGGTCGCCGTGCGCCCCGATCCCTGGCCCGCCTTGCCCGGCCGTTTCGCGCCGGATCCGCACTGAGCGGAGATGGTCGCTGCGGTTGCGGCGGGTTGCCGGCCGGCGGAGGCTTCTGCATACTGGCACCCCGTGATGCCCACGGATGCCGACGCCACGGATGAAGCGCTGATGCTCGGTTATCGCGACGGCGATGCGGCGGCCTTCGACGTGCTCTACGGCCGCCACAAGGGCGGCGTCTACCGCTACCTGCTGCGCCAGTGTCGCAACGCGGCGCTGGCCGACGAACTGTTCCAGGATGTCTGGATGAACCTGATCCGCGCCCGCACCGGCTACACGGTGCAGGCGAAATTCACGACCTGGCTCTACCGCATCGCCCACAACCGGCTGATTGACCATTTCCGCCGCAGCGATCCGGCCGCGCTGTCGCTCGATGATGACGCGGCGGCCGCCGGCCTCGCCGAACCGGCTGCGCCGCGCAGCGTCGAGCCCGAAGCCGGCGCCGCCGCGCGCGAACAGGCGGCGCAGCTGCTGGCGCTGCTCGACGCGCTGCCCGGGGAACAGCGCGAAGCCTTCGTGCTGCAGCAGGAGGGCGGCCTCAGCGTCGAGGAGATTGCCGCCGCCACCGGCGTCACGCGCGAAACCGCCAAAAGCCGCCTGCGTTACGCGATCGCGAAGCTGCGGCAGGGGATGCAGGCATGGCGATGAATCCCGGACCGGACATGGAGCACGATCCGCGACTGGCGGAGATTTACCGGGCGGGCGCCGAAGCCGGGCCGCCGGCGCGGCTTGACGACGCGATCCGCGCCGCCGCGCGGCGGGAGGTGCAGGCCGGTCCGCGCCGGGGGGGCCGGCGCCGCTGGCAGTGGCCGCTGTCGCTGGCGGCGGTGTTGGTGCTGTCGGTGAGCGTGGTGACCCAGATGAGGGAGCAGGGCGCCGACCGGCCGGAAGCGCTGCTGTCGCCGCCTGCCGATGTACAGC
>JAEYXO010000337.1 GCA_023431245.1 Pseudomonadota bacterium
GGCAAGCTGGCCTCGATCCCGGTCGTCGTGCAGATGGTCAATGCCGCGAACAAGGCGGCGCCGGTGCGCAAGGTCATGGACGGCATGCTCGGCATCCACAAGGACCGCGTGCTGCCGGAGTACGACAGCGCGAAGTTCCGCTCGACCGCAAGGCCCGACGATTCCTTCCCGGTGAAGGACGGCGGGCAGACACCGGGCAAGGTCGCGATCTTCTCGACCTGCTACGTGAATTACAACGAACCCGGCATCGGCCACGACCTGCTGAAGGTGCTGGCCCACAATGAAATTCCGTCGATCATCGTCGAGAAGGAGGCCTGCTGCGGGATGCCCAAGCTCGAACTGGGCGACCTCGAGGCGGTGGCACGCAACAAGGAGATCAACATTCCGCCGCTGGCGAAACTGGCGCGGGAAGGTTATGCGATCCTGACCGCGGTGCCGTCCTGCACGCTGATGTTCAAGCAGGAGTTGCCGTTGATGTTCCCCGACGATCCCGACGTCAAGGCGGTGGCCGAAGCGATGTTCGATCCCTTCGAATACCTCGTGCTGCGCCACAAGGACGGCCTGCTGAAGACCGGTTTCAGCAAGGCACTGGGCAAGGTGTCGTACCACATACCCTGCCACCTGCGGGTGCAGAACATGGGCCAGAAGACCCGCGAGATGCTGGAGATGGTGCCGGACACCAAGGTCACCACCGTCGAGCGCTGCGCCGGCCATGACGGCACCTGGGGGGTCAAGAGCGAATTCTTCGAGCAGTCGATGAAAATCGGCCGTCCGGTGTTCCGCCAGATGGGGGATGCCGCGCCGGACTACATCAGCTCGGACTGCGCGATCGCCGGCCGCCATATCCAGCAGGGCATCGGCGACGGCAATGGCGCCGGCGCCGAGAAGCAGCATCCCATCACCCTGATACGCATTGCCTACGGACTGTGAGACTGACCATGCCGCAAGTTACCCGAGAATCCCTGATGCCCCTCGAAGCCTATGCCAAGGCGCGACCGGAGTTTCGCGCGAAGGTCATGGCGCACAAGAAGGACCGCGTCCTGCACCTGGGCGGCAACGTGACCCTGATCTTCGAGGATGAGCTGACCATCCGCTACCAGATCCAGGAGATGCTGCGCGCCGAGCGCATTTTCGAGGAGGAGGGCATCAACGACGAGCTGGAGGCCTACAACCCGCTGGTTCCCGACGGCAGCAACTGGAAGGCGACCATGATGATCGAGTACCCGGACGAGAACGAGCGCCGCGCCTGGCTCGCCCGGCTGATCGGCATCGAGGACCGGGTCTGGGTACAGGTCGCCGGCTGCGAGCGTGTCCACGCGATCGCAGACGAGGATCTGGAGCGCGAGAATGCGGAAAAGACATCCTCCGTGCACTTCATGCGCTTCGAACTGACGCCGGCGATGGTGAAGGCATTGCGCGGCGGCGCGCAACTGGCTGCGGGCGTTGACCATCCGAACTACTCGGTGACCGTGGAGCGCGTCGGCGACGCGACGCGCGCCTCCCTGCTGGCCGACCTCGCCTGATGCGATGTGCCGGCGGCGCCCGCACACCGGCTGCGGGCGCTACAATCGGCGCATGAACATGCCGATCAAGCGCACCCTGGCCGCCCTTGCGGGCCTTTTTTTCGCCTCCGCGGCCCTTGCGCAGTCGCAATGGGACGGATGGGATTACAACTTCGACCGTGAAGTCACCTCCTGGAATGAAATGCAGGCCCAGCTGCCGCCCTATCCGCGGGACGGGACCCTGCTGCCGCTGAACGTCAGCGCCGTCACGACACACCGTTTTTTTGTCGACGCGAACTCGGTGTCCACCGGAAAGGACGGGGTGGTCCGTTACACGCTGGTCATCAAGACCTCCGGCGGAGCCACCAACGTCTCATTCGAGGGCATACGCTGTGAAACCCGGGAGCAGAAGTATTACGCGATCGGCCGGGCGGACGGGAGCTGGGTGCGCGCCCGCAACCCGCAGTGGCGGCGCATCGAGTTTCAGCAGGTCAATGCCCACCACATCACGCTGTACGGCGAATATGCCTGTGAGGGAAAATTCGTGAAGGGCAGCGCCGAGCAGATTGTCCGCGCGCTCCGCCGCGGGCCGGAACCCCCGCAAAGTCCGGACTGACCGGTTTTTACAGCAGGACCAGATTGTCCCGGTGGATCAGTTCCGGTTCGTCGACATAACCAAGCTTGGCTTCGATCTGGCTGGACGGCGTGCGCAGGATGCGCGCCGCATCGGCATGCCCGTAGTTGACCAGTCCGCGGGCGATTTCCCGCCCTGATTCCTCGACGCAGGCGACAACCTCGCCGCGTTCGAACTCACCCTCCACCCGGCATACGCCGACCGGCAGCAGGCTCTTGCCGTCAACCAGCAGTGCCTTGACCGCACCGGCATCCAGTATCACGCGGCCCCGCACCTGCAGATGGTCGGCCAGCCATTGCTTGCGTGCCGCGATGGTCGCCTGTCCGGCGAGAATCTGGGTGCCGATCCGTTCGCCGGCCGCCAGCCGCAGCAGCACCCCGGGCTCGCGCCCCCAGGCGATGACAGTGTCGGCGCCGCTGCGGGCAGCCCGTTTGGCGGCAAGGATCTTGGTCAGCATGCCGCCGCGCGCGATGGCGCTGCCGGTGGAGCCGGCAATGGTCTCCAGATAGGGATCACCGGCGGTGGCGTCGGCAATCAGCGTGGCCTGCGGATCCCTGCGCGGGTCGGCGCTGTAGAGCCCGCGCTGGTCGGTGAGTATGACCAGCGCATCGGCTTCAATCAGGTTGGTCACCATGGCCGCCAGCGTATCGTTGTCGCCGAAGCGGATTTCGTCCATCGCGACGGTGTCGTTTTCGTTGATCACCGGAATCGCGCCGAGGTCAAGCAGCGTACGCACCGTCGAGCGGGCGTTGAGGTAGCGTTTGCGGTCGGCGAGATCTTCGTGCGTCAGCAGCACCTGCGAAGCCAGCAGGCCGTGGCTGCGGAAGCAGCTTTCGTACACCTGGACCATTCCCATCTGTCCCACGGCCGCCGCGGCCTGGAGTTCGTGGAGGGCGTGCGGGCGGCGCGTCCAGCCCAGGCGCTGCATGCCTTCGGCGATGGCGCCGCTGGAGACGAGCACGATCTGCCGGCCTTCCTTGCGCAGGCGGGCAATCTGCTCGGCCCAGCCAGTCAGCGCGGCGTGGTCGAGCCCAAGCCCCGCGTTGGTGACCAGCCCGCTGCCGACCTTGACGACGATGCGGCGGGCTTTCCGGATGACCGATTCGGTATTGGCGGCGGCTGTCATGTGTCTGTTCCGGCGCTTGTCTTGCCGCGTGCGCTCCTGCGCGCACGCGGTGCAGCCTCGATGTGATCCATGACGGCGTAAATCAGCGTCCTGCAGCCGTCGCCGCTGATCGCGGATATGGCGAAGCTCTGGCGCTGCACGCCGAGTTGCCTTTTCAGGCGGCGCACCAGGGTTTCCCGTTCGCCTTCGGGCACCAGGTCGAGCTTGTTGAAAACCAGCCAGCGCGGCTTGCGGTACAGCGCTTCGTCGTACTTGCGCAGTTCCCGCACCAGCGCCTTGGCGTCACGCACCACGTCGGCATCCGGGTCCGGCGGCGCCACGTCGATGACATGCAGCAGCAGCTTGGTGCGCGAAAGATGGCGCAGGAACTGGTGGCCCAGCCCCGCGCCTTCGGCGGCGCCTTCGATCAGGC
>JAEYXO010000207.1 GCA_023431245.1 Pseudomonadota bacterium
GCGTGGCGATGCCGGCGAAGATCGAGCCCAGCACCAGGAAGATCAGCACCAGCGGCGGCACCATCACCAGCAGCGCGTGGCGCCACAGCGCGGCGCCGCGCCGGGTGCGCGCCTCCGGCGGCAGCGCGGGTGCGGCGGCCGGGTTGATCATCGTGGTGATGAACACATAGCCCGCCATCAGCATCACCAGCAGCAGGCCGGGCAGCACCGCGCCGGCGTAGATGGCGCCGACGGAGGCGCCGAGCACGGCGGCGAGCACGATCAGCACGATCGAGGGCGGGATGATCTGCGCCAGCGTGCCGGAGGCGCAGATCACGCCGCTGGCGAGCCGCGGCGAATATTTGTAACGCAGCATCACCGGCAGCGAAATGAGGCCCATCGCGATCACCGAGGCGGCGATGACGCCGGTGGTCGCCGCGAGCAGCGCGCCGACGAAGATCACTGCATAGGCGACGCCGCCCCGCAGCGGGCCGAACAGCTGGCCGACGGTGTCGAGCAGGTCTTCGGCCATGCCGCTGCGTTCGAGCACGAGGCCCATGAAGGTGAAGAAGGGAATCGCCAGCAGCAGCGGGTTGGACATAATGCCGTAGAGCCGCTGCGGCAGCGCCTGCAGCAGTTCCGGCTGCAGCATGCCGAGTTCGAACCCGATGAAGGCGAACAGCAGGCCGTTGGCGGCTAGCGCGAAGGCGACCGGGTAGCCGAGCAGCAGCAGTGCCGCAAGGCCGAGGAACATCAGCGGCGCCATCAGTTCGAAGGCCATGTCAGGGCTCCGTCGCCCGCAGCTGCGCGAATTTCTTGATGGTCTCCGACAGGCCCTGCAGGATCAGCAGCGCGAAGGCCGCGGGCACCACGAACTTGATCGGCCAGCGCAGCAGGCCGCCGGCGTCGGTGGACATTTCATTGATCCGGTACGACTCGACAAACGCGGCCCAGCCGAACCACAGCATGATCGCGCTGACCGGCAGCAGCATGAAGACATGGCCGAAAATGTCGATCCAGGCCTGGGCACGCGGCGACAGGCGCGCGGCGACAAGGTCGATGCGCACATGGGCGTTGTGCTTCAGCGTGTAGCCGGCGGCGCCGAGGAACACCAGCGTGTAGAGGTACCACTGGATTTCGAGCAGGCCGTTGGAGCTGTAGCTGAAGCCGTAGCGGGCGACCGCGTTGCCGGCGCTGATGAGGATGCACAGCAGGACCAGCCAGCAGGCGCCGCGGCCGACGGTTTCGTTCAGTGCGTCTATGGCGCGCGACAGCGCCAGCAGCGGTTTCATGATGCGGATGTTCTCCCCCTCCGGAAGCCGACATCATAAGGGCTCCGGGACGGCGTCAGCAGGGGGAAATGGCGGTTCCGCATGATAAAATCCGGGTCTGTTCAAGCCATTCCGGCCCCATCCGGCAACCCTCGAGCCTTTTACATGTCCCTGTCCAATCTCAGCCTTGAAACCACCGATCCCGAACTGTTCCGGGCCGTCAGCCAGGAAGCGCAGCGCCAGGAAGACCATATCGAGCTGATTGCCTCCGAAAACTACGCGAGCCCGGCGGTGCTTGAGGCCCAGGGTTCGGTGCTGACCAACAAGTATGCCGAGGGTTATCCCGGCAAGCGTTATTACGGCGGCTGCGAATACGTGGACATCGCCGAAACGCTGGCCATCGAGCGCGCGAAGGCGCTGTTCAAGGCGGGTTATGCCAATGTCCAGCCGCATTCCGGCGCCCAGGCCAATGCCGCGGTGTTCCTCGCGGTGCTGAAGCCGGGCGACACCATCCTCGGCATGCGGCTTTCCGACGGCGGCCACCTGACCCACGGCGCCAAGGTCAACATCAGCGGCAAGTACTACAACGCCGTCAGTTACGGCCTCGACCCGCAGACCCAGGCGATCAACTATGACGAAGTCGCCGAACTGGCGAAAACCCACAAGCCGAAGCTGATCGTTGCCGGCGCCTCGGCCTACGCACTGGCGATCGACTGGAAGAAGTTCCGCGAGATCGCCGACAGCGTCGGCGCGATGCTGATGGCCGACATGGCGCATTACGCCGGCCTCGTGGCCGCCGGCCTCTATCCGAGCCCGGTGGGCATTGCCGATTTCGTGACCACGACCACGCACAAGACGCTGCGCGGCCCGCGCGGCGGCCTGATCCTCGCCGCGGCGGAGCACGAGAAAATCCTCAACTCCGCGGTGTTCCCCGGTTCGCAGGGCGGCCCGCTGATGCATGTGATTGCCGCCAAGGCGGTGGCGCTGAAGGAGGCGATGAGCCCGGAATTCCGCGCCTACCAGCAGCAGGTGCTCGACAACGCGCGCCTGATGGCGAAGGTGCTGCAGGGCCGCGGTTACCGCATCGTCTCCGGCCGCACCGACTGCCACCTGTTCCTGCTCGACCTGCGCGACAAGCCGGTGACCGGCATCGAGGCCGAGCAGGCGCTGGGCCGCGCGCACATGACGGTCAACAAGAACGCGGTGCCCAATGACACCCGCCCGCCGATGGTGACCAGCGGCGTGCGCATCGGCTCGCCGGCAATGACCACCCGCGGTTTCCGCGCACCGGAGGCCGAGAAGCTCGCCGGCCTGATCGCCGATGTGCTTGACGCGCCGCAGGACGAGGCGGTGATCAACCGCGTCCGCGGCGAGGTCAAGGCGCTGTGCGAGCGTTTCCCGGTTTACCGCCGCTGATCCGGCTGCCGCATCCCGACGATGAAGTGTCCTTTCTGCAAATCGGACGAAACCCAGGTCATCGACTCGCGCGAGAGCGATGACGGGGACACCATCCGCCGCCGCCGCAAGTGCGTGGCCTGCAGCAAGCGCTTCACGACCTATGAAACCGTCGAGTTGCGGATGCCGCAGGTGGTCAAGCAGGACGGCAGCCGCGCCGAGTTCGACCTCGCCAAGCTGCGCACCAGTTTCATGCGCGCGCTGCACAAGCGGCCGGTGCCGACGCCGCTGGTTGACGAGGCGATCGGTGCGCTGACCAACGAGCTGCTGTCGCTGGGCGAGCGTGAAGTGCCGGCGCGGCGTGTCGGCGAGATGGTGATGCGCGAACTGAAAAAACTCGACGAAGTGGCCTACATCCGCTTCGCCTCCGTCTACCGCAGCTTCCAGGGCGTCGATGATTTCACCGACGCGATCAAGGAAGTGCGCAAGCCGGGCCGCAAGTAGGCGGCATTGCCGCTGCGGCGTATTCTGAATCCGACATGTTCACCCCCGACGATCACCGCCACATGGCTTATGCGCTGGAACTCGCGGCGCGCGGGCTGTACACGACCACGCCGAACCCGCGCGTCGGCTGCGTGATTGTCAAGGACGGCCAGGTGGTCGGCGAGGGCTGGCATGAAAAGGCCGGCGCGGCGCATGCGGAGCCGATTGCGCTGGAGCATGCGCGCAAGCAGGCTGCCGGTGCGACGGTTTATGTGACGCTGGAACCCTGTGCCCACCACGGCCGCACGCCGCCCTGCGTCGATGCGCTGCTGAAGGCCAAGCCGGCGCGGGTGGTGGCGGCGATGCAGGATCCGAATCCGCAGACCGCGGGAAAAGGTTTTGACCGGTTGCGCGCTGCCGGCATCACGGTCAATGTCGGCTTGATGGAAACGGAAGCGCGCGAACTCAACATCGGCTTTGTGTCGCGGATGACCCGCGGCACACCCTGGGTGCGGATGAAGGTCGCCGCCAGCCTCGACGGCCGCACTGCGCTCGCTGACGGCCAGAGCCAGTGGATCACCGGCAGTGACGCGCGCCGCGACGGCCATGCCTGGCGCGCGCGCGCCTGCGCGGTGCTGACGGGTGTGGGCACGGTCAAGGACGACGACCCGCAGCTCAATGTGCGCGAGGTGCAGACCACGCGCCAGCCGCTGCGCGTGGTGGTCGACAGCCGGATGCAGACGCCGCTGACGGCGAAAATCCTCGGGCCGGGCACGATCATCGCCGCCGCCGGTGCCGATGTGCCGCGCTCGGTGGCGCTGCGGGCGAAGGGCGCCGAAGTCGTGGTGCTGCCCAACCACGAGGGCAAGGTCGAACTGCCGGCGCTGCTGCAGGAACTGGCGCGGCGCGGCTGCAACGAAGTGCATGTCGAGGCCGGTCACAAGCTGAACGGCTCGCTGCTCGATGAAGGACTGGTCGACGAGCTGCTGATCTACATGGCGCCCTGCATCCTCGGCGACACCGCGCAGGGCATGTTCCATCTGCCGCCGCTGGACAGCCTCGCCGGACGGCGCAAGCTGAAGATCACCGGGGTGACCCGGGTCGGCGAAGACCTGCGCATGCTGGCGAGGCCCGCCTAAATGTTCACCGGCATTGTCGCGGCCGTCGGCCGCATCGCGAAAACCGATCCCGCCCCGGGCGGCGTGCGCCTGCATATCGATACCGGCGGACTGGACATGGGGGATGTGGCGCTGGGCGACAGCATCGCGGTCAGCGGTGTCTGCCTGACCGTGGTCGCCTTCGACCGCAGCCATTTCGAGGCCGAGGTGTCGCAGGCGACGCTGTCGGTGGTCGCGGGCTTCGCCGCCGGCGCGCCGGTCAACCTGGAGAAGGCGCTGCGGCTCGCCGACCGCCTCGGCGGCCACCTGGTGACGGGGCATGTTGACGGCACCGGTACGGTATCGCGCTTTGACGCGGTGGGGGATAATCGGCGCCTCGTCGTCGAAGCGCCGCGGGCGATTGCGCGCTACATCGCGCGCAAGGGCTCGGTGGCGGTGGACGGCGTCAGCCTGACGGTGAATGCGGTCGA
>JAEYXO010000353.1 GCA_023431245.1 Pseudomonadota bacterium
CCTCGCTGAAGCGCGACAGGTGGGTCATGGTCAGCGCGCCGGCGGCGACGAATTCGATCGCGAAATCGCGGTCGGACACCGCGTCCAGCGAGTTTTCGCAGACGCCGTCGAAGCCGAGTTCCTTGGCCACCATCTGGCGGTCGATCGGGAAGGAGGTGCCGGCCAGCGCCGCAGCGCCCAGCGGCAGCCGGTTGACCCGCTTGCGGCAGTCGGCGAAGCGCTGGGCGTCGCGTGACAGCATCTCGACATAGGCCAGCAGGTGATGGGCGAAGGATACCGGCTGCGCCACCTGCAGGTGGGTGAAGCCGGGCATCACCGTGTCGGCGTGATTCTCGGCGAGGTCGAGCAGCGCGCGCTGGAGATTCTTGATCAGCGTCTGCACGTGGTCGATCGCCGCACGCAGGTAGAGCCGCACGTCGGTGGCGACCTGGTCGTTGCGCGAACGTCCGGTGTGCAGGCGCTTGCCGGCGTCGCCGACCATGTCGGTCAGCCGGCGTTCGATGTTGAGGTGGACGTCCTCGAGATCGACCGACCAGGGGAAGCTGCCGCTGCGGATTTCCTCGAGGATTGCCGCAAGTCCGCGCTCGATGGATTCGAGGTCGGCCGCGGAAATGATGCCGGTTGCGCGCAGCATGCGCGCATGGGCGACCGAGCCCTGGATGTCGAATTCGGCGAGCCGCTGGTCAAAGCCGACCGAGGCCGTGAAGCGTTTGACTAGGTCGTCAACCGGTTCGCTGAAACGTCCCGACCACGCTTTGGTGGCGCCCGGCTTTGCGCCGCTTCTCGTCGTTTTGTCTTTTGCCGTCATGAACTTGCGTGGGTTTTGCTAGAATGAAACCGCCATGGCGCGGAGTATAAATCATAATGCCAACACCGGCGCCCTGCCGGACTTCCGCAATCCCGGAATCCTGCTGCGCATGCTGCTGATCGTGAACTGCGTGGCCCTGCTGGCATCGCTGCTCCAGGTCGGCGGATTCCGCGAATGGCCGGCGCAGATTGCGGAGAATGCCGCGGCGGTGGAACCGCTGCTGATCCTCAGCCTGCTGGTGCTGGCGGCGATGAACAACGTGCTGCGCCGGCTGCCCTATGCCGCTGCCGCGATGGCTGTCATCGGCATCGAACTGCTGCTGACCGTCGCGCTGCATGCGGCAGCGGAAATGTTCTATCTCGCCGATCCGTCGATGCTGGCGCGCCGCCTGCTGATCGTCGCGCTGACAACCGTCATGCTGCTGGTTTATTTCGACCTGCGCGGCCGCGCGTTGTCGCCGGCGTTGGCCGAGGCGCGGCTGCAGGCGCTGCAGGCGCGCATCCGGCCGCACTTCCTGTTCAACAGCATCAACGCGGTGCTGTCGCTGGTGCGCCAGCAGCCGCGGCGCGCGGAAGCCGCGCTCGAGGATCTTGCCGGGCTGTTCCGCGCGCTGATGGCCGACAACAGCGAATTGACGCCGATTTCGCGCGAACTGGAACTCTGCCGCCAGTACCTGGACCTGGAGCAACTGCGGCTCGGCGACCGTCTGCGCGTCGAATGGCAGACCGACGGCATGCCCCCCGATGCGCTGGTGCCGCCTCTGGCATTGCAGCCGCTGCTCGAGAACGCGGTCTACCACGGCATCGAACCCGCCGAGACGCCGGGCGTGGTGAGCATCAGCATCCACGCGGCAGGCGATCGCCTGCATGTCGTTCTCCGCAATCCCTACCGCGCGGACGGTGACCACCATACCGGCAACAAGATGGCGCTGGCCAACATCCGCGAGCGCCTGCAGCTGCATTTTGATGTCGCTGCGGAGCTGACGACCCGCACCGGCGAGGGCGTCTACGAGGTGCGCATCGTGATGCCCTACCGGAAGGCGGCGCCTTGAGCGCGCCGCTGCAGGTGCTGGTGGTGGACGACGAGGCGCCGGCGCGCAGCCGCATGCGCGACCTGCTGGCCGACGTCAATCCGGCGCTGCCGGTGGCCATAGTCGGCGAGGCTGCCAACGGCCGTGACGCGCTGCGGCTGGCGGAGCGCGGCGTCGATGTCGTGCTGCTCGACGTGCGCATGCCGGGGATGGACGGCATCGAGGTCGCGCAGCACCTGCAGAAGCTGCAGCCGCCGCCGGCGGTGATATTCACCACCGCCTACGACGCCTACGCCATCCAGGCCTTCGACCTGCACGTGGTCGACTATCTGCTGAAACCGATCAAGGCGTCGCGGCTGCAGGAGGCGCTTGCGCGCATCGGCGCGCGCAAATACGGCCCGGCCGCGGACATGCTGCGCGCAATGCGGCCCGCGCCGCGCAGCTGCCTTAGTGCCGCCGAGCGCGGCAAGGTGCACCTGATCCCGGTCGGGGACGTGCTGTTCCTGCGCGCCGAGCTGAAATACGTGACGGTGCGTACCGCCGCCCGCGAATACCTGATCGAGGAATCGCTGACCCAGCTCGAGCAGGAATTTGCGGACCGTTTCGTGCGCGTGCACCGCAATTGCCTGGTGGCGCGTGCCGCGATCCGCGGCTTTGAGCGCGCCGCGGCGGACAGCGGCGAAGGTCCCTGGCAGGTGGTGCTGGCCGGACTGGAGGAGCGCATACCGGTGAGCCGCCGCCAGCAGCACGTGGTCCGTGACCTCGTGCGCTGAAGCCGGGAATCCTCAGCGTCCGGACGCGCGCATGCGGGTGAGGCCGGCTTCGACGGCCTGCTCGATGTACAGCCGGTAGAAATCATCGGACAGCAGGCCGGTGATCGGTGGTGCGGCGGGCCGGCCGTCGGCATCAAACACGATCAGCGTCGGCACGCGGCGCACCCCCAGGCTTCTGGCGAACGCGCGGTGGGTCGTGGCGGCTCCGGCAAAATCGCGCAGGCGCGTGCTGCGGTCGGTTTCGATTTCAAGAATCCGCACGCGATGGCGCCACTGCGGATCGTTCTGCAGGGGCAGCAGGTGATCCCGGCGCGCCACCGCGCAGTACGGGCAGGATTGCTGCATGAACGCGATCAGCAGCGGCACGCCGCGCGTGCGCGCCTCCGCTGCGGCGCGCGCAAGGTCATCCGCCGGCTGCAACTGCGCCTGCACCGGGGCCGCCGCGAGCACCATGCATGCTACAATCAGCGCAGCAAATCGGTCAAAAATATTCAATAAAATCAATATGATGGAAAGACATTTCGAGCGGCTGCCGAAGACGCTGGTGATTGCCACCCGCGAATCCGCGCTGGCCCTGTGGCAGGCGCGGCATGTGCAGTCGGAACTGCAACGATTATATCCGGGGCTGCAGGTCTCATTGCTCGGCATGACCACCGAGGGTGATCGCAATCTCGGCAGTTCGCTGGCCAAGATCGGCGGCAAGGGATTGTTCGTCAAGGAGCTGGAGGACGCGCTGGCCGACGGCCGTGCCGACATCGCGGTGCATTCGATGAAGGACGTGCCGATGCACCTGCCCGCGGGATTTGCGCTGGCGGCGATCCTCGAGCGTGCCGATCCGCGCGACGCATTCGTGTCCGTGAAGTACCGCGGCCTCGAGCAGCTGCCCCCCGGAGCCCGTGTCGGCACCTCGAGCCTGCGCCGCGAATGCCAGCTGCGCGCAGGGCATCCGCAACTGGCCATCGAAGCGCTGCGCGGCAATGTGCAGACCCGGCTGCGCAAGCTCGACGAGGGGCAGTACGACGCGATCATCCTTGCCGCAGCCGGACTCAAGCGGCTGAGTCTGGCCGGACGCATCACCGCGCTGCTGCCGCCCGAGGCCAGCCTGCCGGCCGTCGGCCAGGGCGCGCTGGGCATCGAATGCCGCGAGGATCGCGGCGATCTGGCCGGATTGCTGGCCCCGCTGGTGCATGCGCCGACCCGGCAGTGCGTGCTTGCCGAGCGCGCGTTTTCCCGGACGCTGGCCGGAAGCTGCAATGTGCCGCTGGCCGGGTTCGCCGAAATTTCGGGGGAGCGCCTGTTGCTGCGCGGCCTCGTCGGTGCGCCCGACGGCTCGCGGATCGTGCGCGGCGAAACCGGCGGCGCCGCCGGTGCCGCGGAAACCCTGGGCATCGCGCTGGGCGAAGACCTGAAGCGCCGCGGCGCTGCGGACATTCTCTCCGCGCTGGCGCGGGACGCATGACCGCGGCGGGCCCGCTCGCCGGCCGCGGCATCGTGGTCACGCGGCCGGCATCCCAGGCCGCGCCGCTAGCCGCAATGATCCGCGCCGCGGGCGGCCGCCCGATCCTGTTTCCGGTGCTGGAGATTCTCGACACCGCCGACATCGCGCCGCTGAATGCCGCCGCCGACGGCCTTGACCGCTTCGATCTTGCAATATTCATCAGCCCGAACGCCGTGCTGCGCGCGATGAACCAGATCGTTGCGCGCCGCTCATGGCCCCCGGGACTGCGCGCGGCGGTGGTCGGCAAGGGCAGCGCCCGGGAACTGAAACGCTTCGGCATCACCGACGTCATCGCGCCTGCGCGTGCCTTCGACAGCGAGGGGCTGCTGGCCCTGCCGGAACTGCAGCAGGTCGCAGGGCGGCGGGTGGTGATCTTTCGCGGCGACGGCGGGCGCGAACTGCTGGGCGACACGCTGGTCGCGCGCGGTGCGGACGTCGAATACGTCGAGTGTTACCGCCGGGCCCGCCCGCGCGCCGACGCCGCGCCGCTGCTCCGGGCCTGGGCGCGCAACGAAGTCGATGCGGTGACCGTGACCAGCAGCGAAGGCCTGCGCAACCTGTTCGAGATGGTCGGCAGGCTCGGGCAGTCGTGGCTGAGGCGCACGCCGCTGCTGGCGCCGCACCCGCGCATTGCCGCCGCCGCACGCGAGCTGGGCTGCGGCAATGTGATGGAGACCGCGCCGGGTGACGAAGGGCTGATGAACGCGTTGTCGCAGCTGTTCCATCAGCCTTGAGTGCGCGGTCGCCATGTTATTCTCCAAGCATGAATGAGCCCATCGCCGATCCCGGAAATTCCGCGCGCACGGCTTCCGGCAGCGCGGCGCCGGCGGGCACGCCCGGCGGCGGCCTGCTGCCGGTGCTGGCGCTGATCGTCGCCCTGTCTGCCGCCGGCGTTACTGCTTTCCAGTGGTACCAGGACCGCGGCGCTGACGATGCTCTGCGCCGCGAACTGGCCCAGCGACTTGCGGAAATGGCCGCCCGCGACCAGGCCGCCGCTGCGCGCGCCGACCAGGCTGCCGCCGCCCTGCGCGAAGCCGAGATCAAGGTGGGCGTACTGGAATCGAAGCTGTCCGAGTCGCAGAGCCAGCAGATCGCGCTGGAGGCGCTGTACCAAGAACTGTCGCGCAACCGCGATGAATGGGCGTTTGCCGAAATCGAACAGTCGGTGCTGCTGGCCAGCCAGCAGTTGCAGGTTGCGGCGAATGTCCGCGCCGCGCTGATCGGGCTTGAAAATGCCGAGTCCCGGCTGCAGCGCCTGGAACAGCCGCGCTACAACGCCCTGAGGCGGGCAATCGTGCGCGATATCGAGAGGTTGAAGGCTCTGCCGCTGGCCGACGTCCATGGCGCCGCAGCGCGCATCGACGACGTCATGGCGACGATCGATCGCCTGCCGCTGGCCATGGAGGCCCGCACCCGGCCGGATGCGGCGGCACCGGACCCTGCGGCCGGACTGCCGGTCTGGGAACGCCTGCTGCGCGAAGCCTGGCAGGAGTTGCGCCAGCTGGTGCGGGTGCAGCGCACCGGTGTCGAGGATGCCGTGCTGCTGCCGCCGGAGCAGGCGTTTTTCCTGCGCGAAAACCTCAAGCTGCGGATGCTCGGTGCGCGGATCGCGCTGCTGTCGCGGGATGTCCACAGCTACCAGTCCGACCTGCGCGCCGCCCTGGCGGCGCTGGAGCGGCATTTCGACAAGAATGATCCCGCGGTGGCCGCCGGCGCCGCCGTGCTGCGCCGGCTGCAGGCGGCGCCGGTCGAGATAACGGTGCCGGATCTTGCCGAAACACTGGACGCCCTGCGCCGGCTGCGTCCCTCGCGCGGCAAGGCGCCGGGCTGAACGCGGGCGCGGAACCGGGAAACGCATGCGCTGGGTGATCTGGATTTTCGTGCTGGGCGCGCTGGCGACGGGGCTGACCCTGCTGGCCAGCCTGAACACCGGCTACGTGCTGGTGGCGCTGCCGGGCCACCGCATTGAGCTGTCGCTCAATTTTGCGCTGATTCTCGCGGTGACCGGCTTTGTCGCCGCCTACCTGCTAGTCCGCCTGCTGGTCACCACGGTCGAACTGCCGGCGCGTGTCGCGCGGTTCCGCGCGGAGCGGCGCCGGACTGCGGCCCACGGCGCGCTGATCGAGGCCCTGCGCGACTTTTTCGCCGGAAGTTACGCCCGCGCGGAAAAAAACGTGAATCGCGCGGTTGCCCTGGGTGAGCCGGCCGATCTCGGCGCGGTCATCGCCGCGCGCGCCGCACACGAGCTGCGCGCGCCGGACCGCAGGGAGGGTTATCTCGCGCGACAGCCTGCCGATCCGGCGAAACCCGATGCCGCCCTGGCGGTCAGCGAAGCGCAGATGCGGCTCGAGGAGCGGCGACCCGAGGACGCGCTGGCCGCGCTGGCGAGGTTGCCGACCAAACACACGGCATCGCTGCGGCTCGAGCTGCGGGCGCGGCAACGCCTAGGGCACTGGGATCTCGTGCCCGCGCTGGTTGACCAGCTGGAGAAGCGGCAGGTATTCAGCAAGGACCAGGCCGACGCCGAGCGCAGCCATGCCTGGCGCCAGCTGCTCGAGCGCGAGGCCGGCGATGTCGCGGCGCTGATGGCAACCTGGAAACGCGTGCCCGAGGTT
Organism: Pseudomonadota bacterium; assembly: GCA_023431245.1. GTDB lineage: Bacteria > Pseudomonadota > Gammaproteobacteria > Burkholderiales > SG8-41. The sequence continues at coordinate 6,725 of JAEYXO010000353.1, forward strand.
TATCGCCGGGATACGGCGGTTGCCGGCGCGGCGGCGGCGGCCTTTCACGCACTGGGGCGCTGCGCGGAAGCGCAGGAGGTGATCGAACGCAGCCTCGAATCTGAATGGGACGGCGGACTGGTCAATCTGTACGGTGAGTGCAGCGGGCCGGACACCCTGCGCCAGATCGAGCGCGCGGAACGCTGGCTGAAGGACCATCGCGCAGACGGCATGCTGCTGCTGGCGCTGGGGCGCCTGTGCGCGCGGCAGCAGCTGTGGGGCAAGGCCCAGAGTTATCTGGAGGCGAGCATCGCCATCGAGCCGACCTGTTCCGCGCATCTCGAACTGGCACGGCTGCATGAGCAGCTCGACCGGCCGGATGCCGCCCGCGCGCAGTACCGCGCCAGCCTCGACCTTGCCGTGGCCCAGTTGAACCGCCTGTCCGGCGGCCGCCGGCGCAAAGCGCTGTAGGCTGCGGCCGGCTCAGCCGCCCGGCACCACCGCCGGGGTGAAGGCATCGGCGTGGAATGCCGATTCGGGGAGACCGCACCTCGCAATGAAATCGCGTTTCGCCGCCTCGATCATCGCCGGCGCGCCGCAGGCATACACCTCGTGTCCCGACAGGTCCGGCAGGTCGGCCATCACCGCTTCATGGACCAGGCCGCGGCGCCCCTGCCAGCCGTCGCCGTCAACGGACTCCGACAGCACCGGCACGTAGCGGATGCCGTGTTCGCGCTGCCAGGTTTCCGGCAATTCCCGGAGGTAGAGGTCCGCGGCCTGGCGCGCACCCCGGTAGAGCAGCAGCGGGCGCTTGATCCCGTGGTGTATCGCGTGTTCGATGATGGCCTTGATCGGCGCAAAACCGGTGCCGCCGGCCACCAGCACCGCCGGTTTGTCGCTGTCCTCGCGCAGATGGAAGCTGCCGAGCGGGCCTTCAAAACGCAGGATGTCCTTTTCCTTCATCTGCGTGAAGACATGGGTGCTGAACGGCCCGCCGTAATTGCGCAGGTGCAGTTCGAGCAGGCCGTCATCGTGCGGCGGATTGGCCAGCGAGAGGCTGCGGCGGGTGCCGTCCTTCAGCAGGATGTCGATGTACTGCCCGGCGAGGAATTGCAGGCGTTCGGACGCCGGCAGCCGCAGCCGGATGCGCATCACGTCAGGCGCCAGTTTTTCCAGGGCCTGCACGCGGCAGGGCAGTATCTTCACCGGGATGTCCTTGACCGCGCCGATTTCGCGGCATTCGATCACCAGGTCCGATACCGGACGGGCCTGGCAGAACAGGGCCATGCCGCGTTCCCGATCGGCAGCCGGCAACGCCGTTTCCTGCGACAGGCCGTGGTCCACCGTGCCTTCGACAACCCTGCCCTTGCAGGAGCCGCAGGCGCCGTTGCGGCAGCCATAGGGCAGCATATAGCCCTCGCGCAATGCCGCTTCAAGCACGGTCTCGCCGCTGCTCGCGTGAAATACATGGCCGCTGGGGCGGATGGTGATTTGCCGGGACATGGGGCGGGGGTTCAGGGCAGGGTGGGTGGGCCAGAGGCTGGGCTAGAATAAGGCACTATGAAAAGGCTGCTGATCATCGGCTGCGGCGACGTCGGTTTGCGCACGGCCCTGCTGTTGCGCAAACGCTACCGCATCCATGCGCTGACACACAGCCTGGAGCGGCTTGCCGAGCTGCGCCGCCACGGCCTGATGCCGATGTACGGCGACCTCGACCGGCCGCACACGCTGGATGGCCTTCCGGGCCTCGCCCATGATGTCATCCACCTTGCGCCGCCGCCGCCGCGCGGCCGCACCGACACGCGCACCGCACACCTGATCGCGGCCCTCGCGAGGGGCGGCAGTCTACCACAGCACTTTGTCTACATCAGCACCAGCGGCGTTTACGGCGACTGCGGCGGGGCCATGGTCGACGAGACCAGTCCGCTGCGGCCGCAGACCGACCGCGCGCGCCGCCGCGCCGATGCCGAGCGCCGCCTGCGCGACTGGGGCGCGCGCAGCGGCGTGCGGGTCAGCATCCTGCGCGTGCCCGGGATCTATGCCGCCGACCGCCTGCCGGTGGCGCGCATCGAACGCGGCACGCCGGCGCTGCTGCCGCAGGACGACTCTTACGTGAACCATGTGCATGCCGATGATCTTGCCGGCATGATCGTGGCCGCGCTGCATCGCGGCCAGGCCAACCGCAGCTACAACGCCAGTGACGATGCACCGCAGAAGATGGGGGACTACTTCGACCTGGTGGCCGACCGTTTCCGCCTGCCGCGGCCGCCGCGGGTCACCCGTGCCGAGGCGCGGTCGACGGTTCCGGAGAACCTCTATTCGTTCATGAGCGAATCCCGGCGCCTTGCCAATGCGCGCATCAAGCAGGAACTGCGGGTCCGCCTGCGTTATCCGACCGTGCGCGAAGGCATTGCCGCGGCAGGCGGCAGCGGGGAGCCGCGCCATGGCGGCTGATGCCGGATCCGCACTGCTGGTGTTTTCGACACTGCCCGACGCCGCGGCGGCGCAGCGGCTGGCGCGGTTGCTGGTCGAACGCAGGCTAGCCGCCTGTGTCAGCGTTCTCCCGCCTTGTGCTTCGATCTACCGCTGGCAGGGCGCCTTGGAGGAAAGCGCGGAAGTGCCGCTGCTGATCAAGACCACGGCTGCGCGCTACGCCGACCTCGAAGCGGCCATCCGCGCGGAGCACCCCTACGAACTTCCGGAAATCGTCGCGGTCCCAGTGCAGCGCGGTTTGCCCGGCTATCTGGACTGGGTGGCCGCTGAAACCGCTTCTGCGCCGACATCCCCTTTCCCCGCCGCCTCCCGTCCATGACCCTGCGCTGGCTGCTCCTGCTGCTTGTTTTCGCCACCGGTGTTGCCCGGGCGGCGGAGCCGGATCTGCTGGATCCCGAGAAGGCCTTCGCTTTCAGCGCGCGTGTCGTGGCGCCCGATGCCGTCGAGGTGCGTTATGTGATCGCCAAGGGTTATTACCTGTACCGCGACAAATTCCGTTTCTCGCTGGAGCCCGCTGCGGCCGGCGCTGGCCCGGCCGAGCTGCCGCCCGGCCTGGTGCACAAGGACGAATTCTTCGGCGAAACCGCGATCTATCGGGACGAGGTGCGCATCCGGCTGCCGGTCCAGGCCGGTGCCGTGCAGCGCGCGGTGCTGACTGCCGTCTCGCAGGGCTGCGCCGACGTCGGCGTGTGTTATGTGCCGGTCGAACAAAAGGCCGAGCTGCGGCTCGCCGCAGCGACGGCCGGCGGCGATGCCGCGGCATCGCGCCTGTTCGGCACGCCTTCATCCGCAGCGCAGGGTGACGACGGCGCGGTGGCGGCATTGTTTCACGGGGAGGCCTGGCTGCTGATCCTCAGCTTTTTCGGTTTCGGCCTGCTGCTGTCGTTCACGCCCTGCGTGCTGCCGATGGTGCCGATACTGTCCGGCATCATCGTCGGGCAGGGCCACAAGGTCACCCGCGCCCACGGCCTGCTGCTCTCCGGCAGCTACGTCCTCGGCATGGCCCTGACCTATGCGCTGGCCGGGGTGGCGGCCGGACTGTCGGGTGCGATGCTGGCGGCAGCGCTGCAGAATCCCTGGGTGCTCGGGGCCTTTGCCGCGGTGTTTGTTGCGCTGGCGCTGTCGATGTTCGGCTTTTACGAGCTGCAGCTGCCATCGGCGCTGCAGTCGAAGCTCGCCGGTGCCAGCGGCAGGCTGCATGGCGGACATTATGCGGGGGTCTTTGCGATGGGCGTGCTGTCGGCCCTGATCGTCGGGCCCTGCGTTGCCGCGCCGCTGGCCGGCGCTTTGCTCTACATCTCGCAGAGCGGTGATGCCCTGCTGGGCGGTGTCGCATTGTTTGCGATGGCGCTGGGCATGGGGGTGCCGCTGCTGGTGGTCGGCGCCTCCGCCGGCGCGCTGCTGCCCAAGTCGGGGCCGTGGATGGAGACGGTCAAGCGTTTCTTCGGCGTGATGCTGATCGCGGTCGCCATTTACCTGCTGTCTCCGGTGGTGCCGGTGACGGTGCAGATGCTCGCCTGGGCGGCCTTGCTGATACTGGTCGCGGTCCATCTGCAGGCGCTCGATCCGCTACCGCCCAACGCACGCGGCTTCGCCCGCTTCAGCAAGGGTGTCGGGGTTATCGCGCTGGTCGCAGGAACCGCCTTCCTGGTCGGTGCGCTGTCCGGCGCGCGCGATGTACTGCAGCCCCTGTCCGGGCTTCGCAGCGCTGCGGCCGGCGGCGGGCAGGCGGGCCCGGTGCCATTCCAGCGGGTGTCCAGCAATGCCGAACTCGATGCTGCGATCCGGGCGGCTGCCGGCAAGACGGTGATGCTGGATTTCTACGCCGACTGGTGCGTCACCTGCAAGGAAATGGAGCGTTATACCTTCACCGATGCCGCGGTGCAGTCCCGGCTTGCGGCAATGGTCAAGATCCAGGCCGATGTCACCACGGGCACGCCGGAGCACCGCGCGCTGCTGCAGCGCTTTCGCCTGTTCGGCCCGCCGGGGATCGTGTTTTTTGATCCTTCAGGACGCGAAATCCAGGGTTTGCGCGTGATCGGATTCCTGGCGGCGGACCGGTTCGCCGCGGTGCTTGACCAGGCCCTGGGCGTCCGGTGAGTCCGCTGCGCCGGGCCCTGCTGGTTGTCGCCGTCGGCAGCCTGGCCGCAGCGGCCGGTATTGGCGCCCATCTCTGGCGCATCGGCAGCATCGGCGTGAAACCGGCGGATGACGCTGCGCGCGCCATCCTTGACAGCCGGCTGACCACACTCGATGGCCTGACCCGGACGCTGGACGGTTTTCGCGGACAGATCCTGATCATCAATTACTGGGCCACCTGGTGTGCGCCCTGTCGCGAGGAAATCCCGATGTTCGTGCGCCTGCAGCGGGAACTGGCTGCCAACGGCGTTCAATTCATAGGCATTGCGGTCGATCAGGCAGATAAAGTTGTGGATTTCTCGCGCGAGTTCGGGGTCAATTATCCGCTGTTCATCGGGGGCATCGATGCTGTCGAACTGTCGCGCAAGGCAGGCAATCGTGCCGGTGTGCTGCCTTATACGCTGGTGCTGGACCGCTCCGGCGTCATTCACGCCAGCCTCGTGGGTGAGTTGACGGAAGCCCGCATGCGGGCTGTGCTGCAACCCCTGTTGCCTGTGCCGGGCTGAACAACCGCCAAATACGGGTTTTCGTCGCCCAATGCCCGGTTAATATCGCCCATCCCGCGCCAAAACCGGCCGCTTTATCTGTTAATTTCCGCTAATTCCCGTCCCGTCCGGCACATGGGAAAATCGGGGAGGAAGAATGGGAAGCGCTTCTCCCCAGGCTTGCCCGGTAATGGGTCGGGCAAGCATTAACGTCGTCTAATTTTCTGGTTATTGTGGACTTTTGCTCTTAACTTAAGGCAAAATCCGCCAACTTTCATCGGATGGGCAGTATGACGGCGCAGCGGTATGGATGTCCGTGGCATCCGGCGGCCCCATTATAATCGTGAACATCATGTCCACTTCCAAACATCTGTTGCTGCTGAACGGCCCCAACCTGAATCTGCTGGGAACCCGCGAACCCGGCATCTACGGCGCAACCACCTTGTCCGAGATCGAGGCCCGGTTGCAGGGGAAGGCACAGTCGGCGAAAGCCACCCTGGCCTGCTTCCAGAGCAACTCCGAAGCCGAACTGGTGGAACGTGTGCAGCAGGCCGGCCGCGAAGGCGTGGATTTCATTTTGATCAATCCCGCCGCTTACACCCACACCAGCGTCGCCCTGCGTGATGCGCTGGCCGCGGTGGCCATACCGTTTGTCGAGATTCACCTTTCCAATGTGTTTGCCCGGGAGGCGTTTCGCCGGGAATCCTATTTTTCCGACATTGCCGTCGGCGTGATCAGCGGCCTCGGGCCGGCCGGTTACGAACTGGCGCTGGAATACGCGCTGAGCCACACCCACAAAAAGGCCTGATACATGGATTTGCGCAAGCTGAAAACCCTGATTGACCTAGTCCAGCAGTCCGGCATCGCCGAGCTGGAGATTACCGAGGGGGAGGAAAAAGTGCGCATCAGCCGTTTCGGCGCTGCCGGCGCGCAGACGGTCGCTCCCCAGGCCGCGGTGCTGCCGGCGGTAGCGGTGCCCGCGGCGGAACCGGCGGAGCCGGCGGCCGAATCCGCAACGCCGGCTGCAGCGGAAGGCCATGCGGTCAAGTCGCCGATGGTCGGCACGTTCTACCGCTCCTCGGCGCCGGGCGCCAAACCCTTTGTCGAGGTCGGGCAGGCGGTGAAGGCCGGCGAAACGGTGTGCATCATCGAAGCGATGAAGCTGCTCAATGAAATCGAGGCGGACCGCGACGGCGTGATCAAGGCTGTCCTGGTGGAAAACGGCCAGCCGGTCGAGTACGGCCAGCCGCTGTTCCTGCTCGACTGAGCGGAGCCGGACTGCCGGACGGGAAAAATCCCGCCCTGTTCCGCACGCATCCCGTGACCCGCACCCGAGATACAACTGCCCATGTTTGAAAAAATACTGATCGCCAACCGCGGCGAAATCGCCCTGCGCATCCAGCGTGCCTGCCGCGAAATGGGCATCAAGACCGTGGTCGTGCATTCCGAGGCCGATGCCGAGGCCAAGTACGTGCGGCTGGCCGACGAGTCGGTGTGCATAGGCCCGGCGCCGTCCTCCGCGAGCTACCTGAATGTGCCGGCAATCATCGCCGCCGCCGAGGTCACCGATGCCGAGGCCATTCATCCGGGCTACGGTTTCCTGTCGGAGAATGCCGATTTCGCCGAGCGTGTCGAACAGAGCGGCTTCACCTTCATCGGCCCGCGCGCGGAGACCATCCGCCTGATGGGCGACAAGGTCAGCGCCAAGAACGCGATGAAGAAGGCCGGCGTGCCGGTGGTGCCGGGCATGGATGGCGCGCTGCCCGAGGACCCCAAGGAAATCGTCAAGATCGCGCGCCAGATCGGCTACCCGGTGATCATCAAGGCGGCGGGCGGCGGTGGCGGCCGCGGCATGCGCGTGGTGCATACCGAGGCGGCGCTGAAAAATGCCGTCGCCACCACGCGCGCCGAAGCACAGGCGGCATTCAGCAATCCGTCGGTGTACATGGAAAAGTACCTGGAAAAACCGCGGCACATTGAAATCCAGGTGCTCGCCGACAAGCACCGCAATGCCTACTATTTCGGCGACCGCGACTGCTCGATGCAGCGGCGCCACCAGAAGATCATCGAGGAGGCGCCCGCGCCGCTGCTGACCGAACGCGCCCGCGTCCGCATCGGCGAGCGCTGCGCCGAGGCCTGCCGCAAGATCGGGTACGAGGGTGCCGGCACCTTCGAGTTCCTCTACGAAGGCGGCGAGTTCTACTTCATTGAAATGAACACGCGGCTGCAGGTCGAGCATCCGGTGACCGAGTTTGTCACCGGCCATGACCTGGTGCAGCTGCAGATCCGTGTGGCCGCGGGCGAGAAGCTCACGCTGCGGCAGAAGGACATCGTGCTCAGGGGCCATGCCGTCGAGTGCCGCATCAATGCCGAGGATCCGTACAAGTTCACGCCGTCGCCGGGGCGCATCACCTCGCTGCACATGCCCGGCGGGCCGGGCGTGCGCGTCGATTCGCATGCCTACAACGGCTATTTCGTGCCGCCCAACTATGATTCGCTGCTCGGCAAGATCATCACCTACGGCGACACCCGCGAGCAGGCGATCGCGCGCATGCACATCGCGCTGTCGGAGACGGTCATCGAAGGCATCAGCACCAACCTGCCGCTGCACCGGGAACTGATGGGCGACGCCGCCTTCCGCCGCGGCGGCACCAGCATCCATTACCTCGAAGAGCGGCTGGCGAAACTGACCCGCGCCGGCTAGGGCGCGGCAGGGGCGCAGTCGCGTCAAACCCGGACGGCACCATGGCCTGGCTGTGCGCGATCATGCATGTGGAGGAAGCCTCGGTGGAGGCGCTGTCGGATGCGCTGCTCGACGCCGGCGCGCTGGCGGTCGATGTGCAGGATGCCGCCGCGGGCACCGAATCCGAACACCCGATATTCGCGGAGCCGGGCGAGGCCCCGGCCTCGGCCTGGCGGTCCAACCGCGTCAGCGCGCTGTTTGCACTTGATGCCGAGCTGCAGCTGGCTATGCCGCGGGCGCTGGGCGCGGCGGGCGTCGCCACCGACACTCCGTTTCGCGTCGAGCGCGTCGAGGATGAAGACTGGGTGCGCCTGACCCAGAGCCAGTTCCAGCCGCTGCAGATCACGGACCGCCTGTGGGTGGTGCCCAGCTGGCACCGGCCGCCGGATGCGGATGCGACCAACATCGTGCTCGATCCCGGCGTTGCCTTCGGCACCGGGGCGCATCCGACGACGCGGCTGTGCCTGCGCTGGCTCACCGAAAACGTGACACCCGGTGTCGACATGCTCGACTATGGCTGCGGCTCCGGCATCCTCGCGATCGCCGCGATGAAACTCGGCGCCGGCCGCGCCTGCGGCATCGATATTGATCCCCAGGCGCTCGATGCGGCGCGAAACAATGCGCAGTGCAACGGCGTTGACGTCGATTTCGCTACGGCCGAATCGGCGCCCGTGGCCCCGGCGACCCTCGTTGTCGCCAACATCCTTGCCAATCCGCTGACCGTGCTCGCGCCGCTGCTGGCGCAGTTGACGCGCCGCGGCGGACGCATTGCGCTGGCGGGCATCCTGGCCGACCAGTGGCAGAAGGTGCACGCGGCTTATGCCGCGGATTTCGACATGCAACCGGCGGCGACCGATGACGGCTGGGTTTTGCTGGCCGGCGTACGCAGGTAGAGTGATGCCATGCCGCTGATGACCCGTTGCTCACACTGCCAGACGGTGTTCCGCATTACGCCGGAACAGCTGCGCGTGCATGGCGGGCGGGTGCGCTGCGGCCGCTGCATGCAGGTCTTCAACGGCCTCGAGACGCTGGTGCCGGAGTCGCCGGCGCCGGTGGCCGCCGACGTGACTGCCGTTGATCCGGCGGCGGCAGGCGCAGCACCGGACACTCCGGCCCCGGTGGACGCAACAGCTGCGGTCGGAACCGCGGG
>JAEYXO010000015.1 GCA_023431245.1 Pseudomonadota bacterium
TGTCCGGCGTTTGCGACAACCACCAGTTCGTCATGCAACAGCAGTTCCTGATCAAAATCCTCGGGTGCCGTTTCGGGAATCGCGCTGATGACCAGGTCCAGCTCCCCGGCGCGCAGGTTCTCGAACAGCACGTCGTTCAATGCGCTCATGACCCTCAACTCGACTCTGGGGAATCGCGACAGCAGTCCACCAACCACCTGCGGCAGCAGGTATTCCGCCATCGTGGGGCCGGCGCCCACGCGCAGGAGTCCGGTCGCCCCGGTGGCCAGTTCCGCCAGTTCGCGCTGCGCTTCGTCGGCGTTGCACAGGATGCCGCGCGCTCGTGCGAGCAGGAGTGTTCCCGCCTGGGTCAGCAGGACGCCGCTGCGGTTGCGTTCGAACAGCGGGCTGCCGACCGACTGCTCGAGGTTTTTGAGCTGTTTCGTCAGCGCGGGTTGCGAGATGCCGGCACGCGCGGCGGCACGGCCGATCTGGCCTTCTTCGGCAATCGCCACGAAAAGGGCGAGCTGGTTCAGTTTCATGGCATTCCGAAAAGTTATGTGAACAGCCAATCAAGGCTATTTGTCATTATATAAGTGCCGTGTCAGGATGCCGCCACCGAAAAAGCAGGGCCGGCGGCCCGGCCGAATTGACGGGAATTCCTGAATGACACCTTCGAACCTGCTTTTCATCATGTCCGACCAGCACAGCCGCGGGGTGACCGGCTGTTACGGCAACCGGTGGGTCAAAACGCCGGTGCTTGACCGCCTGGCCGCTACGGGAACGGTGTTCGAGAATGCGTACTCGCCGTCGCCGATCTGCGTGCCGGCACGCGCCGCGCTGGCAACCGGACGGCAGGTGCACGAGACGCGCTGCTGGGACAATGCCTCGCCGTACACCGGGCAGGTGCCGAGCTGGGGGCACCGGCTGCAGGCGCGGGGGCTGCGCGTCGAGTCCATCGGCAAGCTGCATTACCGCAACGAGCAGGACGACACCGGTTTCGACCGCCAGATACTGCCGATGCACATCGTCAACGGCATCGGCGACGTGATGGGATCGGTCAAGGATCCGATGCCGGTGCGGCGCAAGGCGCGGGATCTGGTCAACAAGATCGGCGTCGGGGAGTCGGGTTATACGCGGTATGACCGCCAGATTGCAGACCATGCCTGCGAGTGGCTGCTGGGCGAGGCTGCAAAGAATGCGAAGCCGTGGATGCTGTTCGTGTCCTTCGTCGCGCCGCATCCGCCGTGGTTTGCGCCGCAGGACTGTTTCGACCGCTACGAGGGTGTCGACTTGCCGATGCCCAAGCCTTTGCCGCCGGATCCGGCGCAGGATCATCCCTGGCTGCAGGCGCGCCGCGCCTCGCACGTGGTGGATCCCCATTTCACGGACGACAGCCGTCGCCTGGCGATCCGTTCGTATTACGCGCTGACTAGCTTCCTCGACGACAACGTCGGCAAGGTGCTGGCGGCGCTGCGGCAGGCGGGCCTGGAAGACAAAACCCGGATCATCTACACCAGCGACCATGGTGAGGATCTCGGCTCGCGGGCGATGTGGGGCAAGGGGACGATGACCGAGGAGGCCGCGGGAATTCCGCTGATCGTGGCGGGGCCCGATGTTCCCCGCGGCAGGCGGATTGCCGCGGCGGCTTCCCTGATGGATGTTTTTCCGAGCGTGCTTGACTGCTGCGGCGTGCCCCTGGCCGGAGAAGACCGCGACCTGCCGGGCAGTTCGCTGTTCGGGATGGCTGCGGCGCCCGACGATCCGGAGCGGCCGCTGATGACGCAGTACCACGCCACCGGCGCCGCTTCCGGGGCCTTCATGCTGCGCCGGGGACGCATGAAATACCTGCATTACGTCGGCTTCCGGCCGCAGCTCTATGACCTGGCGGACGATCCCGGCGAATTGCGGGACATCAGTGCCGAGCCCGCGAGCAGGGAAGTGCTGAACCGGATGGAGCGCGAGCTGCGCAGCATGGTCGATCCCGATGCGGTCGATGCCCGCGCCAAGACTGACCAGCGCGCGCTGGTCGAGCGCCATGGCGGCCGCGATGCGGTGGTGAAGAAAGGCGGGTTCGGATCGACGCCGGCGCCCGGGGAAAAGCCGGAATACCGGTAACGGGCCGGCATCACATCCGGATGTAACAAGGGACAAGCACAATAAATCAGCCCAACCCTGAGGAGGCGACATGAAAGCGATGGCTGGCATCCGTGCAGTGCTGTTCTTACGTTCGAGGGCGGGCCGGCGGAGTTGCCGGCCGAACTGGCCGGCGGCAATGCTGGCCTGCCTGCCGCTGCTCGCGGCGGCGGACGATTACCCCTCGAAAAACATCACGGTCATCGTGCCGTTCGCGGCAGGCGGCGGAACGGACATGTTCGCCCGCGTGATCGGGCAGGGCATCACCAAAACCTCGGCCCGCAACGTCATCATCGACAACCGTTCCGGGGGCGGTGGCACGATCGGTACGGCCATGGCGGCCGCTGCGGCGCCGGACGGTTACACATTGCTGTATTCCGCGTCATCGATCATGAACCACAACACCCTCTACCCGAAGCTCTCCTATGATGTCGAACGTGATTTCCTCACGGTCTCGAGGCCGGTGATGATTCCGTTTGTGCTTGCCGTGCATCCGTCGCTGCCGGCGACGAATGTGAAGCAGCTGATCGCGCTGGCCCGGGCAAGACCGGGGCAGCTGAATTACGGCGGAACCGGCGCGGGATCGCAGGGCAGCCTGAGCATCGAACTGATGAAGCAGCACACCGGCACCAACATGGTTTTTGTGCCGTACCGCGGCGCCGGACCGGTGATGAACGCGGTGGTCAGCGGAGAGGTCGGTTTCGCGATGCTGGTGACCCCCCTGGCCCGGCCGCACCTGGACAACGGCAAGCTGCGGGTGCTGGCGGTCACTTCGAAAGACCGCATTTCCCTGCTGCCGCAGGTGCCGACAATGGCCGAGTCGGGCCTGCCGGGCTTCGAGGCGGTGCAGTGGCACGGCATGTTTGCGCCGGCAAAAACGCCGGATGCCATCGTCAAGTGGCTGCATGCGAACATCCGGGGCACGATGCAGCAACCGCAGACGAAGGAATTTTTCGCGCGCGAGGGCGCCGAACCGGTGGACGAGTCATCACAGGATTTCGCGAAATTCCTGAGGGCCGAAATCGCGAAATGGCGCGATATCATCCGGCGTGCGGGCATCAAGAACTAGCGGAGGCGCCGCCGGCAGCGGCGAGCGGTCCAAGGGGGAGGGCATGAAGGTAACGCGCATCGAAACACTGCAGTGCGACGCCGGTTGGCGGATATTCTCGTTTCTGAAGGTGATGACCGACGAAGGGCTGGTCGGCTGGTCGGAGTACAACGAAAGCTTTGGCAGCGCCGGACTGAGCCGTGTGATCGAGGCGCTCGCGCCCACCGTGGTGGGCAAGGATCCGCGGGACATCGAGTTGATCAACTGCCACCTGCGCACCAAGACCATGCAGTCGCGCGGCGGCATCAACCGCCAGGCCATTGCCGCCATAGAAAACGCGCTGTTCGACATCAAGGGCAAGGCGCTCGGGGTTCCGGTTTACGCGCTTTTCGGCGGCGCAGTGCGCAAGCGCCTGCCGGTGTACTGGTCGCATTGCGGCAGCTACCGGGTGCGTTATGCGGAAATGCTGGGGCTGCCGCGGATGCACAGCTACGACGACCTGGCGCGGCTCGGCGAGGAGGTCCGGCAGCGCGGATTCCGCGGGCTCAAGACCAACGTGATGCTGAGCGACGGCAAAACGCTGACCGCGTACCGGCCGGGGTTCGGCCACAACAAGGGTTTTCCCGAACTGAACTGGGACCGTGACATCGTGAAGGCGGCAGCGGACACGGTAGGCGCTTTCCGCGACGGGGCCGGACCCTCGATGGGCATCATGATGGACCTCAATTTCAACTACAAGACGGAGGGATTCCGGCGCATCGCCGATGCGGTTGCCCCGGCCGGACTGTCCTGGCTGGAGATCGACACGCATGACGCGCCCTCGCTGGCGCTGCTGCGGCGTGACGCACCCTGCCCGATCGCCTCCGGCGAGACCCTGTGCGAGCGCAGGGACTTCAAGCCCTATTTCGAGAACTACGCGATGGATGTCGCGATCGTCGACGTGATCTGGAACGGCTACATGGAGTCGCTCAAGATTGCGGCCATGGCGGATGTTTATGAAGTGAATGTCGCGCCGCATAATTTCTACGGACACCTGTCGAGCGTGATTTCCGCGCATTTCTGCGCCGCGATACCCAATTTCCGCATCATGGAGACGGATATCGATGCGGTGCCCTGGCGCGACGAACTGGTGGATGCGCCGCCGGTGAGCGAGAACGGCGAGTTGGTGCTGCCGACGGGACCGGGCGGGGGCGTCGAGGTCAACGAGGCCGCGGTGAGGGCGCGGCCGCCGAAGGGCTGAACACCGGCCGGCGCGCGCCGGAGGTCAGGCCGCCGCCATTCCGCCGCCCGCATCGGTCCGAGGCAGTGCAT
>JAEYXO010000053.1 GCA_023431245.1 Pseudomonadota bacterium
TGCCGCCGATGGTCGCCTGCGCGCTGGTCGAGACATCGACCGGAAACCACAGCCCGTGCGGCTTCAGCCAGGCATTGAGATGGTCGAGCACGATCCCCGGCTGCACGACAACCCGGCTCGCGTCGCGGTCGAAGGTGAGGATCTCGTTGAGGTGTTTCGACACGTCGAGCACCAGCGCGGCGCCGACGGTCTGGCCGCACTGCGAAGTGCCGCCGCCGCGCGGCAGCACCGGCACGCCGGCCTCGATACCGATCTGCAGCGCCGCCAGCGCGTCGTTGTCGTCGCGCGGCACCACCACGCCAACGGGTTCGATCTGGTAGATCGACGCATCGGTCGAATAACGGCCGCGCGAGGCGGCGTCGAACAGCACTTCGCCGCGGATTTCGCGGCGCAGCCTGCGCGCAAGGGTGCTGCGGTCCGGCGAGGACCGGGCGACATGCGCCTTTTGTGCCGGTGCGTTCATTGTGCGGCCTCCGTCTTCCGCGCCTGCAGCGCCTCCATAACCATCACCAGCTTGTTGGCGAGGTGGTCGCGCAGCAGCATCTGCAGCTTCGCGCCGTCGCGGCGGGTCAGCGCCTCGATCATCTCTTCGTGCTCCTTGACCGCCTTGTCCCAGCGTTCGCCCGACAGGTTGGCGAGGTAACGCGCACGTTTGACATGGGCGTTCATCGCTCGCCAGGACTGGGCCAGCGTGGCATTGCCGGCGCAGTCGATGATGCGCTGGTGGATCTGCTGGTTGTAGCGGAAGTACGGGGCCAGCTCGCCGCGGGCGTGGTGGGCGAGCATGTGATAGTGCAGCGCGCGGATGTCGGCGATGTCGGCTTCGGACGCATTGCGGCAGGCCAGCTCACCGGCCAGCGCCTCCAGCGCGCCGAGCACGACGAAGACTTCCTGCATTTTTTCCGGCTTCAGCGGTGCCACCACGGCGCCGCGGTTGGGCAGCAGCTCGACCAGGCCTTCGGAGGCGAGGAACTTGATCGCCTCGCGCAGGGGCGTGCGCGAGGTGCCCAGCCGTTCGGCCAGCACGCGCTCGTTGAGCTTGGTCTCCGGCGCCAGTTCGCCCTGCACGATCAGGTCGCGCAGCTGGTCGACCACGGTTTCATGCAACAGCCGGCGCTCGGCCAGTGAAGTCACGTTGGACGTCTGCGGTATCGGGGTATCGGGCATGGTGAGCTCCATTTGTATGCATAATACCTTCGATCTGTATTTCGGGCAATTTATAAATATAAATAAAAACAAATGCTTACAATAAATACTCCGCGCCCTGTCGATCATCATCTGATTTTTGCATACAAAAATAGATTGCTCCGGCCGACACCCGAGGTTAACATGCAGGCTCACCCACTCCCTTTTCTGGAGCCCGATCATGAGCCACACCGCCGGCCGCCACTTCCTGCAAATCCCCGGACCGAGCACCGTCCCCGAGCGCGTGATGCGCGCCATCGACATGCCGGTGATCGACCACCGCGGCCCCGAGTTCGCGCAGCTCGGCAAGGACGTGCTCGCCGGCATGAAACGCGTGTTCAAGACCGCCGGCGACGTGGTGATCTACCCGGCCTCCGGCACCGGCGCCTGGGAAGCCGCGCTGGTCAACACGCTGTCGCCGGGCGACACCGTGCTGATGGTCGAAACCGGCCAGTTCGCAACGCTGTGGAAAAACCTCGCGCTGCGCCTCGGCCTCAAGCCGGAGTTCATCAGCGGTGACTGGCGCCGCGGCGCCGACCCGGCCGCCATCGAGGCGCGCCTGCTTGAAGACAAGGCGCATGCGATCAAGGCCGTCTGCGTCGTGCACAACGAAACCTCGACCGGCGCGACTTCGCGCATCGGCGAAGTGCGCAAGGCCATCGACCGCGCGAAACATCCCGCGCTGTTCTTGGTCGACACCATTTCCGGACTGGGTTCCATCGACTACCGCCACGATGAGTGGGGCGTCGACGTCACCGTCGCCGGCTCGCAGAAAGGCCTGATGCTGCCGCCGGGCCTGTCCTTCAACGCCGTTTCGGCGAAGGCGCTCGCCGCCAGCAAGGATGCGAAGCTGCCGCGTTCCTACTGGTCCTGGGACGAGATGCTGGCCCCCAACAAGAACGGATTCTTCCCCTACACCCCCGCCACCAACCTGCTCTATGGCCTGCGCGAGGCGCTGCGCATGCTGGAAGAAGAAGGCCTCGACCAGGTGTTCGCGCGCCACCAGCGCCACGCCGAGGCGGCACGCCGTGCGGTGAATGCCTGGGGCCTCGAAATCCTGTGCCAGAATCCGGCCGAGTATTCGCCGGTGCTGACCGCGGTGCTGATGCCCGCGGGCCACAGCGAAGTGGCCTTCCGCAAGGTCGTGCTCGAGCGTTTCAACATGTCGCTGGGCAGCGGGCTCGGCAAGATTGCCGACAAGGTGTTCCGCATCGGCCACCTCGGTGATTTCAACGACCTGACGCTGATGGCGACGCTTGCCGGCGTCGAGATGGGACTGGAACTCGCCGGCGTGCCGCACAAGAAGGGCGGCGTCGCCGCGGCAATGGACTACCTGACCGGCGAAAAAACAGCGGCACGCGCAGCCAAGGCGGCCTGAGCTGCAATGATCGCGCCGCCGGCACGCGGCGCGATCGATTCAGTGCATGGGATCCATAAAGTGCGGATCCAAGTCCACATCGTGCCGATGCGGTGGTATGCTGACTCCGCCCGTAGCCGATCAGGCCGTTCACGGCTGACGAGCTCCGGGGTTGCAACCATAACGGAGGAGTCATGATCAAACACTCAGCAATCGTTGCCGCCGCACTGTTCGCCGCCCTTCCCGCCGCCCACGCGCAATCGTCCTTTCCGGAGCGCCCGATCCGCATGATCGTGCCTTTCGCCCCGGGCGGCGGCAGCGACATCAGCGCGCGCATGATGACCGACGAACTGGGCCGCGTGCTGGGCACCACCATCGTCATCGACAACCGCCCCGGCGCCGGCAGTTCGCTGGGCACCGACCTGGCGACCAAGGCCTCGCCCGACGGCTACACCACGCTGCTCGGCAACATCAGCCTCGCCTTCAACGCGGCGCTCTACAAGAAGCTGCCCTACACCGCACTGCGCGACCTGGTGACCATTTCGCTCGCCACCGAACAGCCCAACATCATCGTCATCCACCCCTCGCTGGCGGCCAAGACCCTCCAGGAATTCGTCGCGCTGGCAAAAAAACAGCCCGGCAAGCTGACCTATGCCTCCGCGGGACTCGGTTCCGGCACCCACCTGGCGATGGAAATGCTGATGATGTCGCAGAAAATCGAACTGGTGCATGTGCCGTACAAGGGCACCGGCCCGGCCATCACCGCAATGCTCGGCAACGAAACCAGCGCCTTCATGTCGACCTTCGCTTCCGCGCTGCCGCACATCAAGTCCGGCCGCCTGCGCACGCTCGGCGTCACCACCAGCAAGCGGTCGCGCGCGCTGCCGGATGTGCCGACGATCGCCGAATCCGGCGTGCCCGGCTTCGAATACGCCACCTGGTACGGCGTGCTCGGCCCCAACGGAATCCCGAAACCCATAGTCGACAAGCTGAACAAGTCGATCGTGTCGGTGCTGAACATGCCGGAAGTGGTCAAGCGTTACGACAACCAGGGCATGGATGTGCGGCCGTCCACGGTCGCCGAGTTCCGCGCATTGCTGAAATCGGAAACCGACAAGTGGGCGAAAGTCGTGCGCGACGCTAAAATCCCGCAACAATAGGCCGGCATGGTGCCGGTCGACATCAGGCATGCCCACCGACACCCTCCTCGTCACCCGCAGGGATGACATCGCCACCGTCACGCTGAACCGGCCGGAACGGCTCAACGCGCTGAACCGCGGGATGTGGGCGGCGCTCGGCGACGCGATGCAACAACTGGCGGCCGATGACAGCCTGCGCTGCGTCGTACTGCGCGGCGGGGGGGCGGCCGCGGGGGGAGTCGG
>JAEYXO010000056.1 GCA_023431245.1 Pseudomonadota bacterium
TTCTGTTCCACCAGCAGCATTGTCACGCCCTCGGCGGCCACTGTCCGCACCGTTTCGAAAATCTTCTGCACCATCAGCGGTGCCAGCCCCATGCTCGGTTCATCCAGCAGCAACAGCCGCGGCCTGCCCATCAGCGCCCGTGCCATTGCCAGCATCTGCTGCTCGCCGCCGGAGAGCGTCCCGGACAGCTGCCCGCGGCGTTCGGCGAGCCGCGGAAACAGCGCGTAGGCACGGTCGAAATCCCGGGCGATGGCGGCCTTGTCATCGCGGATATAGGCGCCCATCGCGAGGTTTTCCGCCACCGTCAGCCGCGGAAACACGCCGCGCCCCTCGGGCACCATCGCCAGGCCGCGCCGCACCAGATGATACGCCGGTTTGCCCGTGACTTCGGCGCCGTCGTAGTCGATGCGGCCGGCCGCGGGACGCAGCAGACCGGACAGCGCTTTCAGCGTGCTGGTCTTGCCTGCGCCGTTGGCGCCGATCAGCGCCACCAGTTCGCCGCCGCGCACCTCGAGGTCGATGCCTTTCACCGCGCGGATGCCGCCGTAGGCGACTTCCAGGCCGCGCACGCTGAGCAGGATGTCAGACAATGACGCCACCCAGATAGGCTTCGATGACCTTGGGGTCGCGCTGCACCTCGGCCGGCTCCCCCTCGGCGATCTTTTCGCCGTAATCCAGCACCGCGACACGGTGCGACAGGCCCATCACCAGTTTCATGTCGTGTTCGATCAGCAGCAGCGTCACGCCGTCGGCGACGATGCGCTCCAGCAGTCCGCGCAGGCCGGCGGTCTCGGTGGCGTTCATGCCGGCTGCGGGTTCGTCGAGCGCGAGCAGCCGCGGTTCGGTGGCCAGCGCGCGGGCAATTTCGAGCCGGCGCTGGTCGCCGTAGGGCAGGTCGCGCGCGAGTACGCCGGCGCGCGCCGACAGCCCGCAGTAGTCCAGCAGTTCCAGCGCGCGCTGCGTGATCGCCGCCTCTTCCCCGCGTGTCGCCCGGGTGCGCAGCACGGCGCCGAGCACGCCGGCGCGGGTGCGCGGATGACGCCCGACCATGACGTTTTCCAGCGTGTTCATGCTGCCGAAAAGGCGGATGTTCTGGAAGGTGCGGGCAATGCCCTGCTGCGCGATGCGGTGGGGCGGGAGTCCGCCGATCGCCGCGCCGTCAAAGGTCACCGTGCCGGCGTCGGCCGCGTAGAGGCCGGTGAGGACATTGAACAGCGTGGTCTTGCCGGCGCCGTTGGGGCCGATCAGCCCGAAAATTTCGCCGCGGAACACATTGATCGAAACGTCATTCAGCGCCCGCAGACCGCCGAAGCGCTTGCTGACGCCCGAGGCGCGGAGCAGCGGCGTGTCAGCCGGCGCCATGCGTTTTTCCCGCGGCGGCAGCGGGCAGGACCGGATGGCGCCGGCGCGCCGGCAGGATGCCCGAGGGCCGGAACAGCATCATCAGCACCAGCGCGAGGCCGAACAGCAGCATGCGCAGGTCCGAAGGATCGACAAAAACCTCGCCGAACCAGCGCTGCTGCAGGGGCCCGACGTAGCGCAGCGCTTCCGGCAGCGCCGTCAGCAGCACGGCGCCCAGCATGACACCCCAGACATTGCCCATGCCGCCGAGCACCACCATGCAGAGCACCATGATGGAATCGATCAGGTGGAAGCTTTCCGGGCTGATGAAGCCCTGGAAGGAGGCGAACAGGCCGCCGGCGACGCCGCCGAAAGTCGCACCCATCGCGAAGGCCAGCAGTTTCATGTTGCGGGTGTTGATGCCCATTGCCGAGGCGGCGAGTTCGTCGTCGCGGATCGCCACCCAGGCGCGCCCGATGCGCGAATTTTCCAGGCGCAGCGAGATGGCGATCGACAGCAGGGCGCAGGCGAGGAACACGAAGTAGTAATTGTGTGCCGGCGAAAACGTCAGGCAGGCGATGCTGTGGGTCTGGGCCAGCGAAAATCCGCCGAACTGCAGCGGGTCGATCAGGGTGATGCCCTGGGGTCCGTTGGTGATGTTGAACGGGCGGTTCAGGTTGTTGAGGAACACGCGGATGATTTCGCCGAAACCGAGCGTGACGATGGCCAGGTAGTCGCCGCGCAGCCGCAGCGTCGGCGCGCCGAGCAGGATGCCGAACACCGCGGCCACGGCCGCGCCCAGCGGCAGCAGTACGTAGAAGGGCCAGTGCACCGCGAACTGCGGCGAGGCCAGCAGCGCGTAGCTGTAGGCACCGACCGCGAAAAACGCGATGTAGCCGAGGTCGAGCAGGCCGGCGAAGCCGACGACGATGTTGAGCCCCAGCGCCAGCATGATGAACAGCAGCGCGACGTCGGCGATGCGCACCCAGGCGCGGCCGAGCACCGCCTCGATCAGGAAGGGCGCCGCGAGCAGCAGCAGCGCGATGACGAGCCAGGTCGTCCAGCGCAGCGCGGGGTGGCCGGCGGCGCTCATGCGCGGTCCCCGCCGGAGTGGCCCATCAGGCCCGAGGGCTTCAGCACCAGCACCAGCACCAGCACCAGGAAGGCGAAGATGTCACGGTAGTTGCTGCCGAGCACGCCGCCGGTGAGGTCACCGATGTAGCCGGAAGCCAGGCTCTCGATGACGCCGAGCAGCAGCCCGCCGAGCACCGCGCCGGCGACGTTGCCGATGCCGCCGAGCACCGCCGCGGTGAAGGCCTTGAGGCCGAGCATGAAGCCCATGAAGTAATGGCCGATGCCGTAATAG